>CANJQG010000018.1 GCA_947476405.1 Thiotrichales bacterium | reverse complement strand
GCCAACTTCGGTTTCAGGACTTTTTTGCGAGAATTTGATTATGCCCCCAAACTGTCACAAGTGAAATGCCAAACCCTGATTATTGCAGGCGACCAGGATTGGATTGCGAACCTAAAACAAGCAGAGAGAGTCCATCAAGGTATTGCTGGCAGTCAATTGCTTGTCTACAAAAACTGCGGACATATGATCTGGATTGATCAGTGGGAACTATTTTTGCAGGATGTGATTCAGTTCATCAAATAAAACCGAACAGTCTGAGCGCTTATCTAACCAATGATCTCCTTTGCTTTATGAAGCAACTGTTCCAGCGCTGCCTGAACCTCAGCGGATACTGAAAGCGTCTTGATACGACTGGTCTTGCCTCGCACGAGGGTGATTTCTTTTTTGCTGATATTCAGCAAGTCTGCAAGAAATGTGATTAACTCCTGATTGGCTTGATCATCAACAGGCATTGCCTTCAGACGTATTTTGAGATGCTCTCCATGACACCCCGCTAACGCTGTGCTTTTCGCACCTGGTTGCACGTAGACCTCAAATAAATAGCGATCCCTCAATCTTGATCCAAAATTCACAACCTGTGTCTGTAGAATAGCCGAATATGGCCTGAAAATCCAGATATCGCAGATAAATTATGATACAATGCAATCTCATAAAACGCACAATTTTTGCGATGAAACGCTTACAATACAAATATTGCATTGCCATTTTGATTGCCTGCGTCTTTTTTCTGGATCGTATGGATTTGACCATCGTCAATATCATCTTACCTACTTTGAGCAATGCATTGCATACAACCTTTGACTCAGCCTCCTGGGTCAGCACCAGTTTTTTACTGGCTTTGGCGATTTCTATTCCAATCAGCAAATGGCTAGGGGATCGCTTTGGGCTCAAAAAAATCTTCATCCTCTCTATCATTTTATTTGGCCTGTTTTCGGGGTTATGCGCTGCAGCCAAGACCATTCAGATGATTGTTGTTTGCCGATTTTTGCAGGGGATTGGTGGGGGCTTGCTGTTACCGATTGGCGCCACTTTGCTGTACAGAGCTTTTGAGCCGAAAGAGTATGCCAGCATTACCAGCTATATTTTCCTGCCAACCTTGATTGCACCGGCCATTGGCCCTGGTCTAGG
Source organism: Thiotrichales bacterium (assembly GCA_947476405.1). GTDB lineage: Bacteria > Pseudomonadota > Gammaproteobacteria > Francisellales > CACEW01 > JAJZUD01. Next base: position 34,538 of record CANJQG010000018.1, on the reverse strand, counting down.
CGCCCTGATTGCACAACTCTTTGGCTGGAAAATGGTGTTTTTATTTGCAGCACCAATTTGTGCCGTCTTGATAATCGCAGGGATGGTTCTTTTAAAAGATGATCAAGAGGAGCGAATACTTCAACCTCTCGACTATTGGGGATTTTTATTGGCAAGTGCATCGCTACTCAGCATCTTGTACGCTTTGGCACAATTGGGTGAGATGATTCTCACGCTGCGAACCCTCATCTATTTTATTGCAGCCTTTATTTTTTGCATGCTCTTCATTCGCTATGAAAGAAAAGTCCAACACCCACTGCTTGATCTGCGCTTGTTTCAGTCCAAATTATTTTGCGATGCCAATTGGATTCAACTCTTCTTTCAAATGAGTCATTTGGGCACGCTCTTTTTGATTGGGATGTATTTGCAATTAGGCGTGGGCATTCCGATTTTGACAGTGGGCCTAATGATGGGAATGCAGGCCATTAGTGCCATGTGTGTTTCTCGTTATTCGGTCTATTTGTTTAATAAAATGGGCCCCAGAATACCGATTGTGACTGGATTCATCGGCATTGCCATTTTTTCTGTCAGTATTTTATTCGTAGATCATCAGCATATTATAGTGGGCTTTGTCCTGCTATTCGCACGAGGTCTATTTAGTGGCTTATGCGGCACGCCAATTCAAACAATTAGCGTTATTGGCATTGATCAATCCAGCCTTAGCAGCGCCAATGCTTTATTTAATGTGGGACGACAATTTGCAATCAGTTTAGGCATTTCTGTTTCAGCCGTTTTAATTGCCGTGGGCTTTAAGCTTCATCAGATTAACCCGCTTGATCACGGCGTGTTGACTCATTTACTTGCGGTGCAGGTTTTTGCCTATGCCTTTGCTGCCATTGTGATTTTTTGTACGGCAGGTGTTTTAATTGCCGCTAATATTGATCAGAAATCCATTTCTACCATTTAGTTAATAGCAGACCTTGCAGAGAATCTATCTGACTCCCTAAACAACTGCACTTTCAGGTGTCCACTTCAAACAGGCCACCCCAAGCCCAAATAACATCAGCAAAATGCCGATACTGCCAAAAACATACTCTCCCTTAAAAAGATGCATCAAAGCACCACCTATCAACGGCCCTGACACCATGGCCCCGCATTGGATGGATGCACTAATTCCACCTACCCTTCCCATTAAGGCCTGGTCAGTAAAGTGTTGCATGACAAAACTATAAACCACGACCAACCACCCTAAACCAACCCCACCGACAAAAAAGAGTAAGTAAAGCAATAACGCACTCTCGTACACGCTGAGATAGCCACTTAAGCCTACATATCCAAAGCCTAAAAGGATAATTGAAGTCCCAAAATGAGTGCGATATGAAACAATCTGAGCTTTTTTGCCTAAGCCTATTCCTGCCAGCAAAGCGCCAAGACCACTCACTGCCATCAGATGCCCCAATAAATCGGGCTGATGAGGCGCAATTTCTCTAAGAAAAATAGAGACCTGCCCTTCAATCAACATTGCAAAAAATAGACAAACAATAAAAATAAGGCAACTGCTACGCAACATTTTCGAACGAAAAATAATGCGCCAGCCCTCAGAGAGTTCTTTAAAAAATTGTCGAATATGCAAGGGAACAGACTGAATTGCCTCAGGCTTATATGCAATAAAATAAGTCGTTGCTGCCGAAATAAAAAAACCAATCGCTGTGATCAAAAGGCAGAACTGCGGTTTTGCATAGGCAATAATCGCTGCCCCCAAAAGAGGACCAATAATTTTAGCCAAACTACTCATACTGGAAATCACTGCATTTGCTTTTAATAGCATCTGAGGCGGGATGACCTCCTTCAAAAAAGCACCCTGAGCCGGCCCCCAAAATGTTTCAATGCAAGAGCGCACCACCACAATACCAAGCGACAAATAAGGATAAGGGCTCAACAATAAGCAAACAGTCAATATGCCGCAAATAATCTGCGTTCTGATCAGAAGCGTTTTTTTGTTGTACCGATCCGCCAAGACCCCTGCAAACTGCCCTAAAATCATGCCTGGCGCGACATAAGCGACAAAGAGAAGCCCTACTAACATCGGGGATGCGTGCCAGCTATAGGCAAAAATAATCTGAATTGCAAAAATATCAAACCAGCCGCCCAGGCTGGTAATAGATACGGATGCAAATAACTTTCTAAACTGTTTATTACCCCAGATACTCTTGGATGAAGAATCTACTGACATACAAAAGCCTCTTTTACTTCTTTTTTTAGTGCAATTCTAACCATCAAAATTATGGCCACTAAAATTAAAACACATGCAAAACCCAAAACATATTGATAAGCATAGACAAAGCTGGCGCCTATCTCTTGCTGAAGATTTGACGTTACCCCTGATAAACTAAGCTGGCTTATCGGTCGAGAACCGTTGGCAAAAGCAGATAGATGATCCAATGAGATCGGAGAAATACGCTGGGAAAAGGCCAATAATTTTGCCAAATGATTCTTGGCTAAAATATTTAACAACCCGCCTCCTAATGCAATTCCAGCGGCTGCACCCATAAAAGCCAATGTATAAAAGAAGCCTAAACCTGTGCCATGATTATTCTGTGGAATGGATTTTAGAGCTGCCGCTGGACCAGCAGGAATATTGATCCCTGCACAGACACCATACAAAAACAGCCCTGCAAATAAAAAGATAAGATGTGGATGAGATGCAAAAACAATGAGTAAACATAAGCCAAAAAAACCAATCATTAAAGACAAAATAATAGGCAGGTTTACGCCTACACGATCAACCCACCTGCCCGTGAACGGTGTTAAACACGCGAATACTCCCGTCATTGAGAACAAGAATAACCCTATTTTAACTTCAGAATAGCCCAATAGATTTTGTAAAAATAAGGGCAGTGTAAATACGACGACTCCCCAGCCAAACATATAGAGTAAGCGCATAATACAAACCGCCATAAAGTCAGAATTTGCTAATATCAGCCATCCTATTAACGGCCTGGTGGCACGACACTCCATATAAACGAATCCGCTTAACAAGCAAAGCCCAAAAGCCATTGCAGCCATAAAATAAAAAGACTCTACGCCCCAGCTTGAAAGCTGATTGAGCGAAAGCATTAAAAAGAAAATACCCATACCAAAAAATGCAATATTGCGTAGACTCACCTGCAAAGCACTTTCATGAGGAGTATCTTTTGCGCAAAAAGCATAGGTCAGCAGAAAAGATAATCCTGTTAAGGGCAAATTGAGGAAAAAAATCCAGCGCCAACTTAAAAAATGTAAAATAAACCCTCCCAGGGTAGGCCCAACGGCCTGCGCCACACCGCCCGCAGTTGCTAACAAACCAATGACATGCCCCTTTCTATCAGGTGGAAAACAGCGCAGCGCCAGAATAAATGCTTGAGTCAAAGAAAAAGCGACACCAAGCCCTTGCAGCAGACGTCCCAATATCAACATCCAGTCAAACACAGCCAGGCCTGCCAGAACCGACCCCACAAAAAAGAATATCAACCCGAGGAGATAAACGCGTCGATGCCCCAGCTGATCTGCAATTTTACCCGCCAGCACAAAGAACATAGCCGTCATCATCAAATAAATATTGATGATCCACTGCATCATGGATAAAGATAAGTGAAATACTCCGCCAATAGTCGGCAAAGCTACATTGACAATGGTGACATCCAAATTCACCATAACCGACATTAGACCGACAGCAATCAAATTAAGAGTTGATTTTTGCATAGCAAAAGCCCTCTCTGCTCATTCGACGTAACGCCGCCGCGATGGTGCCTTGATATTGCGCTAAATTTTCCATACCTGGACAAAGCGCTACGCGATAAAAACTGATGGCAAATTTGATCGCTCCCAAGTGCTGAGCCAACTCAAAGCACTCCATAATTTTGTCCTTGGAGGCATACTCAAGCCAAGCATCCAAATAAGTATCACGTAATTTTGAATGCACCTCAGCAGAGCCTTCTAAAATGCCATGATTTCGTCGCGCACTATCCAAAAATGAGACCAGAGAAAAGAAAGGATGCGAAATCACCGCATCACCCCAATCATTGACGATCAGGCGATCACCCTGCAACAAAATATTGTTATCCTGAAAATCGCCGTGTTCAAGGGTTTCAGGAACGGGAAAGGCTGATAGTCGCTGACACATCTCTGCCACTTTTGGCTTCAAGTCGTGTAGAGATTGAATCTCCTGATCACTCAGACCTTCTGCTTTTAAAAATGCCGTTCGGCCAATCAATTCAGCATATAACCCAGGCAACTTTGCTAAGCGCCAATCTGGAACACCCAGTGCAAGCAGCTTATTGAGATTCTGAACCTCATGCTGTTGCAGCTTTGCATAGGATTGCAGAGCCTTGCAGACCCACTCCATACGATAATTTTCTTTTAAAAGGGGACGCAAACATTCGCCGCTGTCTTCCATCAAAAAGCAGTTTAAATCGGCATTGGCAGCCAGGATTTTTGGCACTTGATTATTCTGTTGACGCGCCCAATATTGCAGAAGTCTGGCCTCAATCGCAAAAGGGGGCGACATGTGTTTTAGATAAATCACTTTATGCTTGGATATGGTGATGCGATAGACCTGTGACCAAGGCATAATTCTGACTTCTTCAAAGCCTTGAAGTAGCTCACTCTGCCGCGCGAAGTACGCCTGAGCCCACTCAACCATTTCATCTATACTTGCATGCACACAAAACTCCTTTTACCGCAAATACAGCTTCATCCCTTCATGACTGGCCTCAAAGCCTAGGCGCTCATAAAATTGCTTGGCACGAGGCCGCTTTTTATTAGTGGTCAACTGAATGATACTCGCACCTCTGTGTTTTCCATAGGCGATGGCTTCCTGCATCATCTGTTCGCCAATTTTTTGCCCGCGCATCGAGCCTGCAACCCGCACTGCTTCAATCTGCATACGGGTGGAGCCTGTAAAGGTCAGTGATGGCATAATGGTCAGATGACAGGTGGCAATGATTTCTTTTGCCATCTCCACCACCATCAAATATTGTTGAGGATCTCGATCGATCAAATAGAATGCTTCTACATAGCGCGGATCCAATATTTCTGTCAGATGCTCTCTCGTGGCACCGAGATCATCTTCCTGCAGGAGCTGAACAATGTGTTTTAAGTCTGACTCTGTGGCTTTGCGATAGATTAACATTTAAAACTCCACTTCCCGATGAATGCTGATTTCGAATTCATCACAAAGGGGCGGCAATACTTCATCAAAATAGTGTACCGCATATTCCTGTGCACAGTGAAAATCAAAGGCCTTCTCGTTTTCAAAACGATCGATAAAGGTGAATTCCAGCGGATTTTCCATGTTTTGATGCAGCTCATAACGCACGCAGCCCGCCTCTTTGGTGCTTTTTCTCATTAAGTCAGCAAAAATTGTTTTTGCTTCTTCCAGATGCTCTGGATTTAGCACTAATCTTGCGATGCAAACTAGGTGCTCTCCTTTGATTTTCATAGATTCCTCCTGCCACTTTAGGCACTATTTAAACTGATCTTTCTATCCCTGCAACAATTTCGCGCAAACCAATGCGGCATCATTCTCATCCCCGCAGGTTTTATGAAAAATGCTATTGTTATGCGTCTGACCAGGCAAAACGACTTTTGAAACATTTACCCCTAATACTTTTAATTTGGCATAAAGCGCTTCGGAATCACTGCGAATTCCGTCAAACTCTCCGACAATAATCCAGGTCTCCGGCAAGTTTTTGAGGTGCGGTGAAAACAGCGGGGAGAATTCAGGACTCTTCATGTCTTGTCCACTTAATCCCCAAAACTGCACCAGATCGGTTAGCGTCTTACGAACACAGATATAATCTAAAGCCTCATCTTCAGCAACACCTCTTTGTGCAAAAGTAAAATCATATGGGCCACCGACCAGCAATAATTTTTCGATCTCAAACCCACGTTGAGGATCTGTTGCCAACATTAATGAGGCGTGCGCACCTCCGCTTAATCCACCAAGGACAATACGTTTGGGATCAATGCCCGGAAGAATCTGATCTTGAATGCAAGTATTGATGACATCTTTTACATCCTGAATCGGCGTAGGCCATGCGTACTCTGGCATCAAGCGAAAATCAATGATCACTACTCTGCAACCTGAAGCCTTAGCAATCCTGGAGGCTGTTGCCGTATTGGCATCAAAACTATGCGCCACGCAATACCCATTTCCAGGTAAATAAAACAGTGTTCGCCCCTGATTTTTTCGATTGAAAACCCGCATACGCACAGGAAAACCATCTCTCGCCTTGACTAGCACTTCTTCAAAAGAAAGTGCCATCGGGCCGGCCCACTCTTGGAATAACGCCGCCTCTCTGACTACCTCTTCCTCAGTTCCTGCAGTAAAAGGCTTGATATGATTCTCTTCTAAATACGCTTTAAATTTTTGTTCGGCATTGGATAGTTTTTTCATGTACGTTCACTTTTCCTGTAAAGATATTGTACAGTTTATCAGACTTTGCTAAAATGTCAAAATCAACTACTAGGGGGCAACATGAGTAATTATTTAGGCATACACCACTGCGAAATTTTAGTCACTGATATCAACGCAGCCATGCATTTTTACACGCAGATTCTGGGGCTGGAAGAAATCCACAATCCCTCCACTTTCCAAGCCTCCAAATGGCTGAGGCTGGGCAACCAGGAACTTCACCTGACTTTTGATGCGACTCCAGATGCGAATAAAGAGCGCCATTTTGCTATTCACGTAAAAAACCTGCAGCAATTGCGTGAGGACTTTCAAGCTCAAGGCGTTGATATTGTTGAAGCTGGACCCATTCCAGGGATACAACGATTCTTTATTTTTGACCCTTTTGGCAATCGTATTGAATTTATTGAGCGTGAGTCTGCAAAAGTACAGGATCCCAATGTGGTGGTGATTTTGACTCGTACTTTAAAACCTGGCCAGACCTTCGAAAATTTCTATGAGGCCTGGAAGCCACCAATTGAATGCTTAAGCGCTGAAGGTCATAAACATCACTATGCTTATTTTAATTGGCCCTCTCGCGTGATCAATATACAGAATGCCGCCAATCCCAATGAAATTATTAGCCTGGGTCTGCTCCATTGTGAGAGTGAAGAACAATTTTGCGACGAAATGAAACGTCTGGCGACAAGCGAAAAAATTCGTCACGATAAAATTGCGCAGGTGGCTGACAAAACTGGCGAGAATCGTCAATACTTTGTGATGAGCGATGATATTTTAGGGTAGACTTACTGATCTCGATAGATTTTCTGAATCCTAAATGCCAGGTCTACACTCATTGAATGCCCTGCATCCGCAGAAGCGCACTTGAGTTTTTGATGAAGATTTGCTGGCATAAGCACGCTGCTTTTCTTCACAAAATCTTTTGAACTGAGCAGATATTTTAATTTTTGAACTTCGCCGAAAGATTCTGAAATACAGGGGTACATAGATAAACTTTCTTCCAAACGGGAGAGCAGTTCACTTGCATGACCATGCTTGGCTGGCTTAGCCCTACAGCTTATTTCTTCGTGCAAATACAAGGGGATTGTAAAAGTCAGCGTTGTTTTTTCTTGACCGATCATGATTGAGCTTTCCTTTATTTTTTTTATAACTCGTTTACGCCTGGAAGTTGTATTTTGTGACCATTTCGCCAAGCCCACAAATAAATCTCACATTTTCACATATCAAATTATGAATTGCTTTTGCAGAGTAAATGTCCATTTTTGTTAACGGAGAACCAGTCGCCAAACTAAACTCAATGAAATTATCTAAATCAAATTTTGCGGGCGATACTGGAAAATCAGTATAACTGCGAGCGCCAGCTTTTTTATACTTTAATACGACCACACCACTTGAAGAGACAGTGAACAAGCATACAGCGCTTGGACCCTGACGATCTGAAAATAAACTCTTAATCCAGGTGCTAATTTTGCAGATATCTTGATAGGCGCTTTCAAGTTCTTCAGCAAACCGTAAATAATTCTTTGGATCAACACAGCCTGAATATTTTAATGAGAGACCAAACGCCAAACACTGAAACAATTCAAGCTCTGGAGTCGTAATTTGCGCAATTTTATAAGACTTAAGGACGCTTTCCAAGAACATGTCCAAATCATTCAAGTCAGTGCTTCCATTGATAAAATCAAGATTGTGCATGACACTGCTAAACATAGAGTGATAGGCGATAAACAGAAAATCTTCATCACCTGAAATAGACACTACATCGCCCGTATTGCTTTTACATTGAAGTTCAACATTGTTATTATTGTTTAACACCTGAGTCTCCTTATTATTTTTTAGGTTTCCTTGTCCAGACGCTAAAAACAAGAAAATGTAACGTTTTTTTGACATCGCCATCTTCGCGCAAATTGGATTCCTTTCATATTGCATAATAAATAAAGTTTAATAGATGATATTTTTTATCGATATAAAAAGACATCTTTTAAATAATGTGTTTTATTTAATCCGTTCATGACAAGATAATATTCCCATAAAATTCAGATTGTTCTATATGACCCATGAAATATTTATGTTACTATGAAAGCATGACTTTTTAATTGGCATGACCTAGATGCTACAAAGGAAAGATGCGTTCACATTAATTTTCGGTGAGTTTTGCGATCGATTTAATTACTATGGGATACAATCGGTACTGATTCTTTACCTGATTGATTCGTTTCTTTTTTCAAAAAACCACTCGATTACACTGTACGGAGTTTACTCATCCTTAGGTTTTATTTCCCCCATTATTGGCGGCTACTTTGCAGATCGCTTTTCTTGTCGGCATAAATTTGTTCTTTTGGGCATTCTTCTCATTCTCTGTGGCGACTATTTTTTACTATTCAATACTCAAGATATGCTGTTTCTGGGCTTTGCACTGATCATTGCAGGTATTGGGCTATTCAAGTCCAACAACGCCGTTTTGTTTGGCTCTCTTTATAATACAGAACCCAATAAAAAAGATGCAGCATTCACCCTGTATTATGCGAGCATGAACGCGGGAGCCATTGCGGGCCCCGCCGTATATGGCACATTAGCACTGACACTGGGCTGGAAATGTGGATTTGCAGCAAGCATTATTGGCTTTACGGTCTGCTTGATATTTTATCTGCTGCGTTTAAAACACTTCATAAAAGCAGCTCAGGCTGCTCAGCGCATCAGCAGATTCATTCTCCCCAAAATGATTTTGATTGGTGCTGGCCTTTGCGCCGGAGTCTATTTCTGCTTTCAATTCAATCAATACTTTAATGTACTGATTGCCATATCTGTATTGCTCATAGCCTCTTATTTGCTTTACCTGATTAAACCACTCCCCAAACTGGACAAAAGAAAACTGGCGCTTCTCATTTTGGCAATGTGCTTTGGACTATTCTTCTACGCAGTCAGTCTGCAGGTCTCCAGCACGCTCTTGCTGTATATCACGGAAGATGTGAACACCAAATTATTCGGCTTCACCATCCCATCGCAATATTTTATGTCTTTATATCCCCTGCTTATCATCCTCAGCGCACCATTCCTCGCCAAATACTGGACTAAACATTCACAAAAAAATGGCCGATCTTCTGCGCTAATTAGCAGAATCAACCTGAGTCTGTACCTTGCCGCGGCTAGCTTTATTATTTTGGCACTGAGCGCAATCGTTCCCAATCAGTTTCATTACCAGATGCTGCTCATTTTGATTAGCCTCCTGGTTTTGGCAATTGGTGAGTTGGCGATCGGCCCCATCGTTACCTCAGCCGTGACTTATCTGGCACCTGAAAAACAGCACGGCATTTTCATGGGGCTGTGGTACTTATTTATCGGCTACTCCGCGTATGCCTCTTCCCTGATTGCAAAACTGATGAATATTACAGGCTCAGAGCATAACGCCTATTTTTCCATGTTTATACTGGTTGGGGGAGTCACGCTGTGTATTTCAGCTGCCATGACACTGGCTTCCAAGCGTTTAGCGCGCTTAGATCCAAATTAGCTAAATTTTCAAGGGCACGCCTCATTTCCTGGGCATCTTTGAAATCTTGCCTGATGGCGTAGTAATCGCCCTCTTCAACTAATTTATTTTTATTAACTTGAACCAAGTCAGCACGTCTATTACAAAGACTAGAGATGATCTCGTAATCCAACCCATTTAACGAAAGCGCAACATTGAAATAATTGACGTCTTCAGTGCTCTTCGCGACAAACAAAGTAGACGCATTATTCTTTAATATAAAATGGTCATAAAAATAAAGCAGCTCCATAGCAAACTTGAACTCATCCAACCCCATATTTTTCGCCTTCAACCATTCAACAAAATCTTCCTGAGAACAAATCTTATTCTTCTTGTAAAAGGCATTAGTGACTGTGAGAATTTCATCTTGCAACACTGTGTCATAATGCGGCTTTAATACGGCATACACTCGCGCAACAATATCGCCCAACAGCTCCAAAGACCTTTTGCCAACTACATTCTCTGAATCAACATCCAAAAGCTTGAGAAAATTACTAGCAATCGCGTCATTAACAGTATTAAGGAGCAGTACCTCTTGCCCCCTAAACTCCAAGACGCCAATTTCGTGCGCCACAGCAATTGCTTTCGCAAGCTGCTTGCTCAATCCATAATTAGATCCAAACAGCTTTCCAAAATGGCTTATCTTATAGCTTTCTGGAAGGAAATGGTCAAAAAAATAAAAACCTTTTGTCAGACTTTCAATTTTTAGGCTTCTCAACAATGCCGTATTGGCAAGCCCTTTTAAACTCTTCGCCTCTATGGGGGCTAACTTTACTGCCTCTAAAACTGATATCGCATCTATTTTTTTCTGATCAACATAGCCCTCACGCCTCCACCACTCAAACAAAAACTCAGCCCCCTTCAAATCTTTGCATTCTTTTTCCAAAGCACCCAAGCTTCTTTCTTGATAATACATTGCCTTTGCCTGCTGCAATAACACCCGAGCTGAATCTTTATCTATCACCCCTGAAATCACAGCCTGATTAATAGTAGCCCTGACATTGACCATAGGCACAGTGAACCCGCCAAAGCCAAGCTGTTCGACAGAATGAGTGAGAACCACCTCATCATCATCCATTAACTCTCCAGACTGATATTGCTCGTAAATCCTCCCAATGCCAATCATGCCAAATTGAGATAATTCTGCCGCACGCAATGCCCCCATGCTCGAAGCACCATAGACCAGTACGCCACAACTAATTGCATATAGTATTTCTTTATGCCAGATCGATGCGCAATTCTCAAAATAGCCATCGATAATCACGATTTTTTTAGGCTTCAACTCCAGAACTTGGATCAGGTCACCACAGGCAATCGGCGACAGAAACAAAGCATCAGGCAAAATCGCTTTTGCTTCGCCAAGATTCAAAGAGGGCCCTAAAAATACAATCGTCGTCATCTACATCCTTGCATTATTAAGCTGCATTCCCGGGATAAACACCTGCACCACAGGAATATTAAGCTCTTCACGTGTATGATCAACCATCAAGACCTTATCATAATTGTTGCTTTTCAGCATAGCCAACAATGTTTGTAGATTTTCACCCGCTCCAAACACAGGGCGACTTAGTTCATCAGCAAAATTTTTGCCCTCAGACCCTACATGTTTAGGCAGAAAGTGTACGTGATTCACTCTCATTTTTTTGTAATAATCTTCAAAGATATCATCCCGAACACCTGTTATATACGTGAGCCGCCCCTGAATGGCCTCTGAAATCGCTCGATACAATGCGATTGATTTTGAAAAATGTGCACCCGTACCCGTAAAGACATTGAGGCTACGCATGGAATGCTCATCAATAATAGCCACATGATACGCCGGAACTTCTAAATGAGAAGTGATACTCCATATTCGCAGTGACAAGCCATGGGCTTTTAATTTATCAATGACAGGGCTATTGAGATCATCGACCACCTGAGGGTGAATCAAATCTGCGCTTTTAGATTCATTGGTTTTTTGTTGCCATGCATAAAGCGCATCACGCTCGATAATTTCAAAAATCGCATGACAAAGCGCCTCATTCTTTGAGTTGCCTGCAGCCAGCCCATTACTACTGACATTGAAATACAGATAATCCATATTAGGCAAAGTCGTATTGATGCATGTTAAGGCAGCGGGAATCAGCATTTCCTGATTGTTCAGCAGACTGGTAGCTGAGGTCCATTTCAACTGAATATTTTCTAGATCTGCATGAAATTCAGTGGTGCAAAACAAATTAGGCGAAACAATATTTGCCCTTTGAGCCCCCCAAAAGGTCCCAGTCATTTTTGAAGGCAGAGGCTCTTCAACATGATAGCCTTCCAAACTTTCCATAATCGCAGAGATCATTGCCAACTCTAAACTAGGCCCTTTGCCTTGAGAAACACTCAAGTTTTTAGAGTTGGGGCGAATACAATTGCAAACATATACATCATAAAAGTGATCAAAATGAGTAATGTTGGCCACACGCGTGATTCCCACTTTGGAGAACACATCCTGAACTTTCTTAAGTGTCTCAGCCGGCGTCATCATTAGTATCTTTGCAGGCTCGGATCGATAACATCGATCCAGGATAAGATTCCACCCTCAAGCGAGGCCACGTCTTTAAAGCCATGCTCCTTCAATATTTGAAGTGCTGCCTGACTGCGCTTGCCAACCTTGCAATAGGTTATAACTTTCTTTGTACGATCAAGATCTTTGATCGCCAATTCAAATTGACTCAGCGGGGCAAAAATCCCGCCAATATTACAAATCTTGCGCTCAAAATCTTCCCGCACATCAATCAAAATCACTTGATCCATAATTTGACTTAAAGCTTTGGCGGATATTGTGGATAAGGCATTGGCTGCACAAGACTGCACGCCCTGCCGCTCCAATTCATGAAATGTTTTTTTGCCCTGACAAATCGGGCAGGAATCAGCGGGACTGAACTCAAATTTTTGACTGGACATCGTCAAGGTATTTATAAAAAATAAGCGGCCCTTGAGATTATCGCCTAAGCCAGACAGATACTTAATAACTTCAATCGCCTGTATTGTGCCCATCAAACCAGGCAACACGCCTAAAACACCCTCTTCTGCGCAATTTGGCACCATTCCAGCTGTCGGTGGCGCAGGGAACAAACATCGCAAACAGGGCTGATCAACCCCACTAAAAAAACTTGCCTGCCCCTCAAAATGGAATACGCTGCCATAAACAAAAGGCTTTTTAGCCTCAAAACAAGCATCATTGATCAAGTATTTTGCGTAAAAATTATCAGTACAATCAATAGTAATATCAAATTTTTCAATCAGTTCCAGCGCATTAGAATCGCTTAATCTCGTGTCATAAGTCTCAACTTGCACGTGAGGATTTAACTCTATGATCCGTGCGGCCAGAGCTTTTACTTTTTTTTGGCCGATTTCACTGGTTTTGAAAAGAACTTGTCGTTGTAGATTAGATTCATCAACGACATCGTCATCGACTAGACCGATGCAGCCGACGCCCGCTGCGGCAAGATAAGACACTGCGGTAGCAGCAAGCCCACCACATCCAATGCACAAAACTCTCGCCTGTTTTAATTTGAGCTGCCCTGCCTCACCAAACTCTTCCAGAGAAACGTGCCGCGAATAGCGCACCAACTCATCTTTGTTAAACATAAATCACCCGCCTGCTGTAGCCAAAACCACCTGAACTTCGTCTTTCAGTTTAAGCGGAGTTTGAAGCCCCTGCAATTTAGCACAGTCAATTGAATTAATAAAAATCTTAATAAATGGCGTCAGCTTATTGCCAGCAAAGATCTGCGGCTCAATCGTTGGATATTGGGAACACATTAATTTTAAAAAATAATCGAGCGACTCCTCTCCCGGATACTCAAGAGAGTGCATGCCCACGCGCTTTGAAAATGCGGCGGGTAAAAGAAAGACAGGCATCTTACAGAGCGTCAATAAAACTTGCAGTGCTTTCCAGCTTGACGTTCATAGGAGGTGACACGCCGAGCAAATTTTCTGCAGTCAGCTCAACCATCTCTTTAACACTCTGATAAAAGTTAATTATGTCAGTAGAAATATCTTTAGTCATCGCTCTTCTCCTGGGTTGGGTGTTGGAGAGAGCATACATCGTCTATTAGATTTTATCAAGCAAAAAAATCACCACGAAAAACCGCACAGAAAATCTAAACCTATCAATCTACTCCTTATTTTCAGAATTTTTATGGGCTATTCTGATACATCCTCGTAAAAATGGGCTCGTATCACAGAACTCTTTCGTGCTTTTTTGCCCCTCAAGCATAATGTTTTTATCAGTCTTCGGCAACTCATGGGTTTTCAGTGTTTCATGATAGATGTCTTCGTCGCTGTGATAATACTCAAAATTGACCTCATGGATGAGGCGATTCAATGGGCTATGCTCCAAACGCAGCTCATCTTCTTTCAAATAATCTGTCACGCGTTCGGTTACATGCTTTATTTCTCTTAAGTCATCCAGCTTGTTTGCATTTTTGCGTGATTTCGGCGAGAAAGACATCAGCGTAGGAATTTCCAAGGAATAGTAGATCGATTTGTTTGGATCTGACTGGAGATATCCTGGTATCAGCATCGTGGGCTGATATTTAAGACCATAAATATTGGCAAAGATTTCCTGGAAGCCGTCCAGCGGCAAGCCCTGACTATTCGTTGCAATCTCATACCCCGGATAAATATTTTGCCCGATCGCAAACAGATGCTTGACCGTATCCGTTAGGTAAGGATTAGGTCTGAGGTTCTTTTCCTCCAACGCACATGAGAATGCCAAATCGAAAATCATTTGATTCCGCAAATATCCTGAGTTCGTCCAAGCCAATTCAAGCAGATAGGTTTTAAAAAGCTTCCACGCCACATCATCCCGTTCTTCAAGCCATTTTTTTGAAAAATAGATGACTTCGTTTTCCCATGATTGGGGAAATGCTGGGTGATGAGCCAATTCATTTAGCAGCGGCCATTGATCGACCAAAGTATCTGGCATACGGCATTGCAATCCGAAGACTTTTTTCAATTTTTTAAAACTCATAGCGTCTGAAATTTTTGGCAAAAACAGTGCTGTTCGCGATCCTGCAATAATATTTGAAACACGCCCCGTATGATTTGATGAAGCCTTATCTTGAAGGCTCACCCACAAAGCAAATATTGTTCCCTCTGGCATAAAAACAAAAGGAATCGTTCGACCTAATGCATTGATATAAAGCTCAATCGAGTTTTTGACCACCATGCCTAAAGGCATTGAAATATTGTAGGCAAGATCCTCTGCCAATTTTGGGTCAATGGATGGATCAGATAATGGAACATAACGCCCATCTGCATTGGGCAAACATAAGGTGCCACCCGCCAATAAATGTTGCCCCCAAGGATAAGTGACTTTATAAATGATGTGCTCGTCATCTGGATTTAAATCATCGATGAGCTTTGCTAATTTTGGGTGAAAGGCTTTGAAGTTTTTTCTGACCTGAGACCAAGTCAACTTCTGAATTTTCTGAGTCATATTTTTTTAACCCCATGATTTCATTAAAGCCATTTTATAATAATACAAAGAAAAAGTAAACTTTTTTATATAACTTTTATTTAGAGCATAGACAGCCCTGATAAAATTGGAAGCATCAAGTTGCCCAAAACATCACTCCATTGTATGATTAGCCATCTCATTATTACGGAGCCTTGATCCATGCCAACGCCATCACCTTATGAGGGCCTACCGGATTTATCAAACTTGCTGGATAACTTCAATGAAGTACTGCACCAGGAAATGCAGGAATACAGCACGCATCAAGACACCAGCCATTTTCAAAAAATCCTAGATAAATTGGGTGCGGATTTAAGCCACTTCATCCAGAGTCTCGATATCTGGCATGAGCTTTCAACAACGCCGGAGCAGATTTCCCACATCCAAGTTGTGACATTGAAAATTGATCAGGCACAGCATATGATTACCAAAGCAATGGGCTTAATCCGTCCGACGAAAGAGCATTTTAATCCTCTTTTATAGGGCATAGTGGAGCGCATTAAAAATGAATAATCACACTGACGCCCACATTCTTTTTATTAAAAGAAAACTCACCCACTTAGGAATCCCTGAAACTCACTTATTATTTAAGGCCTTGCCACTTCAATCTGAGCCAGAAAACTTAGTATCTATCGGAAGAGACTGTGTGGGACAAATTCAACGAATGGAACCGCTTGCTGCCGAGGCCTGGCAGGAGATGCGCAAAGCTGCATCAGGCAACAATATAACACTTAACCCCATTTCCGGCTTTAGAAGTATTGCAGAACAAACGGCTATTATTGAAAGAAAATTAAGCAGAGGCATGCCCATTAACGATATTTTAAAAGTAATCGCACCCCCCGGATATAGTGAACATCATACAGGTCAGGCCATTGACATTAGCGATGGTGATAACGATGACTTAACAGAGCGTTTTGCTGAGTCCGTTTCATTTAAATGGCTTATGAAGAATGCCAGCCTTTTTAACTTTACATTAAGCTACCCTAAAAACAACTCCACTGGGATAGCATTTGAACCCTGGCACTGGCGATTTAAAGAGTAGCCCTGCGCAGCCTCCAGCAAATCCAACCATCAAAAATTGATAGATACTTTGACATCGATCTTTTTATTGCCCCCTTTGGATGGCTGCATCGTGACGTCAAAAAAAGGCTGCTGAGGCCGCTGCTCCATTAGCGGTGACCTCTCATTGAGCACGATTTTTTGATCCTGATTAGCCGCCATAATAATGCTTGGAAGCACCGTTCTCGCATGCATATCTCCAAACTCAGATTCATCATCTGAAGCATCTATAGGCGCTGAATCTGAGTGCCCATATTCACCAAAAACAGACCCACCATCCGCAGTTTCTTTTTTTCGATTATTACAACTCTGACTGATTAAATAACCTGACACTGAAAGTGCCAAACCGGCACCAAGGCCAAGTAGCGCACCATATACCACTTCAAGAGCATGATTGTCTGTTAAACTCAGATAGTCTTTTTGCAATAAGAGGCTCACTTCGGTTGCAACGGCGCTCGCTACTGAACAAGCCAGGGTTACAAACACTCCACATTTCACTGATGGTTTCATGCCACCTCCAATCGTTGGCTTTCAAGTGTATTGGTAATTCCATCACTCACAGCCTGCCTGAAAAATCTTAATGCATTAGCCACCTTTGATGGCGCAGTTTGCAAGGGAATCTCACCTTCTTTGCTGCGCTCCTGATAGATTCTTTTAGCTAGGGACACTAACTGATCCTCGGAAAGCGAACCCAGCTGATGACCAGGAAAAACCGCAGCAAAGAAAAAATCCAAATCATTCAAATCGCACCAGCCGCTGGCATTTAGTTCAAGCATCTTCACGCCTGTTTTTTCACGATATAGAACGACTAAACTTTCTCCTTTAAGATGACTTTCCATTCTTCTTATTTTTGCGTACATTTTCTGCCTCCGTTGATTGTGATTTGCCAGGCTCTTCCTTTTTTTCTTCCTGCTTGTCTACTGACTTGTCTGCCTGCTCATCCTGCTTATTTGCCACCGACAAATCGTGAATTCTTTTTTTAATGAGATTCCAATCCCGTCTTTTGACTGGGTCTTTTGGGTCACGATTGGCTTCGTCTTCTGCAATCATCCTTTCCATAATGGGGGCAGCTTCAGCCTCAATATCAATAAAATGAAAGGTTTCGTGAACCACTTTGGGCAATCGATCAACGTACTGCATAAAATGCTTAAATTTTTGCAACTCATAATGGCGACCGATGATCTCTGCCAATGCTTCTTTTTCAGCATCTTCAAGAGCCTTAGGCTTCCGCAGATGTCTGAGTTTGCTAAAAAGATCTTTGGCTGAAAACACTTCCGGAGCACTCAAGGTGGCACCCAAACGTAAGGACACTTCCATGTCAAAACTATGCCCAGCCTGATCAGCGGAATCTTTTAAAGCATCCAGCATTTCTTTGGGAATGCGTTGCAAATGTTTGGACTCGAAAGCGACGTCTTTGAGCCTGTCTTTGAGATCACAGGCGGTGACTTCATAGTCCACTTCAAACATATTTTCGAAGGTCGTGCCGATTCTACGGATAACTTCATCTGCAAGCGGACGCTTATCTTTTGCGGCTGCAGCTTTAATTTTCTCCAGCGTTGCAGCAGGTAGCTTGGCGCTTAAACGTGGGTCGTTTTTATTGGTTAGTTGGCGTAGTTTCATAACAAGTCTCCTTTATTTGTGTGAGCATTACAATGGAAAGTTTACGACTTCAAAATTCTAATGTCAACATAAAAATGAATTTGAAATTCATTTATTTGCACAATAACTTTAAAATAAGTTGGCAAAAATTCAAATGTTCGATTTTTTTATAAAAATATTTTGAACTTTATATCTTAGTATGATATGATGCGTTCACAAGCAAATGATCCAAAAGATAAATGGCAAAAACAGGGTTAGCCAACATTTTAAGCCGAATTCTTTTTGAGAAGAAAATAAAGCCTATCGAGCTCGCTCGGGAGCTGGATATCCCGCAGCCCACTATGCACCGAATCGTAACCGGCAAGTCACCCAATCCGCACAATGATACCGTAGAGCCTATTGCAAAATATTTTGACCTGACTGTTGATCAGCTGAAGGGAATTAAGCCGCTGCCGCACAATCTATTTGCCGGCATGTCCTTATCTGCCGACAAAAGAGTCATTGAAATTCCACTGGTTGAATGGAAAGACCTGCCTAATTTAAATGACCCCGCAGTAGAAAAGCAGTCCATTGCAGCAATGGCTGATCTCTCCTCTGAATGTTTTGGCGTCTACATGAATGACTCTTCAATGGAGCCCCAATTTTCCAAAGGTAGCGTTTTAATCTTTGATCCAACCAAAACTTTTATTGACCGCAGCTATGTCCTGATTAAGCTGAGCAACGGCAATTATACTTTCAGGCAAATTATTGTTGACACAGAGCATCAATTCCTAAAACCGCTTAATCCAGACTTAATCGCCACTCAGATACGATTGCTAGCTGAAGATGATCAGGTCATAGGAGTGCTGGTTGAGGCCAGACAGGTATACAATTACGCTTAACGATTAAGGAAGTAACATCATGAAAAACAAATTCTTTAAAATACTTGCCAAGATTAGTCAATTTAAAACATCCCCACATACATACAGGGTCTTGTCTATCGAAAAAGATGCTCAAAATGATTATGTAGCAGTGGTTCAAATGATCAACTCAAGAAGTCTTTTTAAAATGAAACCCGAAGAAATTCTTGCCGATGACAATATGACTGATTCTTTTTCTCAACGAGACATTCGCACCCTGACTTACCTTGGGTATTTAGACATGAATAGTCCAAAATACAAAATATTAGCTAAAAGGCTCTCAGAAACGGATAACAAGCTTGTTTTTGCCATCCAAGAAAAAGGAAAGAAAAAACCAATTATTAAAACAGCCGAAGAGCTATCACATGATGATGCAATTCTATCCAGCCTGCACCAAAAAGATGCTCATTTGGTAGGATATACGGTGGGCAGCGAGACAAGCACTAGCGAGCAAGCGCACATCAAACGACTTGTTAAAGAAGAAAATGCAAAAAAGCTTTGCAAAAATGATCAATTAAAGTAAAGTCTGAGAACAAAAAAGACAGCTATCGGCGCCCGTTCGTAGCAAACATCACATCTTGACTCATCTTATCAGCACAGTCAGCCACAACACCAAGAGAGCAAAAACTTTCGAATGATACATCATGGAATAGCACTTCCCACTGCAACGTACTGAATAATGGAGTTCCAGGTATACGCAATTTGGAATCAGAGCATGCCCACCAAGCTGAGGAAAGCCCATAAACTAAAGTAGAATAGTCACTTTTCACAACCCCTTCATTAAGAATCAATACACCTCCAGGGCGTAATAATGATTTTACTTCCCGCAAAGACCTGCTTATATCACGCGCATTATGCAGGGCATTACCAGCCAAAATAATATCATAATGACTTTTAATAAAATCCTGATCTTCAACAGTCATATTGACATCAAACCTAGAAAAAACAAGATAGTCAGCATATTGCTCAAACTTTTCGCGACTATGATTTAAAAAGGCTGGTGAAATATCAGTAAAGTGATAAACGGTATTATGTTGCTCCCGACTCAACAGCGGCAAAACATGTGCAGTAACCGAGCCAATTCCAGCACCTATTTCGAGGATATTAACGCTCCTGTTTTGAGCATAGCGATCCATAAAAAGCTTAACTATTTTTGCTGATGCCTGATTAAAGTAGAAACTCTCCGGACTTTTCTCATATAAACTCGCAATAGTATCAAAGGACCCTTCTGGAAAAAGAATATCTAAAAAACGTTCTTTTCCAGATAAAATATCCAAATAATCATCTAACAAATCATCCAATATATCAATATTACCTTGAAGCTCTGGGTACTGATAAGTCAGCATTTTTATACGCAACAACAACTTTTCGCTTGAAATATCGGCATCCAACAACCTATAGCCACTTTGATCTTCCGTACCTAGTATTTTTCGCTCCACCAAAAGCCCTAAAATTGCATAAAGCTGCTTGTGATAAGCAGGCAATATCTCAATTTTTTTCAAAATATCATCCATACTGTAGATAGCAGTGGAGCTCAAAAATATACCTTGCCGCTGCAATGACAATAAAATACGCTGCATACCCCAAAAGGCCACTTCTTCTAAACCGTTACGAAAGTATGCCATCCGCAAGGCCTCAGCTTGAAAATCAGATAAAAAATCTTTAGGTAGGCTTATTTGAGAATCGGCAGCAGTATCGGTCATAGCAGCGCTCATAGTTGATTTTCAATATTGTTCACAATGTAAGCGCACAGATCTTTGATAGACAAGTTATTATCAAAAATTGAAAAAGGGAGCTTCAAATTAAGTGCTTTATTTATTTCATGAGTAATCAGCAAAGCAGAAAGAGAGTCGCCACCAAGACTATAAAAATTCATGGCATTATCAATGTTCTTTTTAACCAGAAATCTCTTAAAAATATCCTCTATGGTTTTTTCAACTTCAGCAACATTTATTAACGGGCGTTTATTTTTAGAGAACCCCTCATCACTTACTGCTTTAAAACGAGGGAGATTTAAATTATCTCGAGAGATCCAATACCTTTCTCTTTCAAAGGGATATGCAGGCAATGGAATACGTTTTCGCCCCGCCGAATGCAAAATTGACCAATCAATATTTGACTGGCCCGCCAACCATTGAGCAGACAGGTCAGTTAACTCTTGGGAGGACACTACATCAATAGAAACACCTTTCAACTGATTGATTGCATCTTCAATTGTCCGACATGCATAGGCAAGTCGATGTTTAAAACACTTACGCCCAACCTGCAATGTATAAGCAAGATCGGTTAAATCAACGCCACTGTGCCCCTCTAAAAAAGCCAACAAGTTTTGTTGCATTTGGTTTAATGCTACTGTAGATCTGGCAGATAAAATTAATAAAACAGGCTCTTGTGGAACAGTATTACTCGCTCTACTATCATCTGGAGCCTCAGTTAAAACGACATGAGCATTCGTGCCCCCCATTCCAAAGGAACTGACTCCTGCATAACGTGCAGAATGAATATTTTCCCAGTCAGCACTTGCAGTATTCACATGAAATGGAGTATCCGCCAGCGCAATATGCGTGCTTGCGCACTGAAAATTAACATTGGGGGGTAAAATTCTATGCTTTAAAGCCTGAACAGTTTTAATCAAGCCAGCAATGCCTGATGCTGCATCTAAATGTCCGATATTTGGCTTAACAGCGCCCAAATAAATTGACTGTGACACGCCTTTAAAAACTTGCTTCAGCGCTTCAACCTCAATTAAATCTCCCAAAATTGTACCTGTTCCATGAGCCTCAATATATGAAATCATGTCAGGTCGGATATTTGCTTTTTTGAGCGCGCTTTCTATTACAGCTTGCTGCCCTGCGACGCCTGGGGCCGTAAAACCTATTCGCTTGCTTCCATCATTATTAACAGCATACCCCTTAATGACTGCATGAATATGATCACCATCTTTTTGCGCCTCGTCAAGACGTTTTAATACCACTGCCCCCAAGCCATTACCAAGAACAGCTCCGTCGGCGCTCGCATCAAATGTACTGCACTTTCCACTCGGGGATAGCATCATGCCATCCTGAAATAAATAGCCTGACTTTAACGGATTGGTTACACAGGTGCCACCGGCAATGACTATATCTGTCTCGAAACTTAACAAACTCTGACAGGCTAAACACAGCGCTACCAAGGAAGTGGAGCAAGCAGTTTGTATAGTGATCGCAGGCCCGCGTAAGTTTAATTTATACGCAATCAAAGTAGCCAAAAAATCTTTAGCATTATGAAGCGCAATTGTAAAATTATCGGTCAAAAGCGTACTCTGGGCATTGAATAAGTTCGTTGAACAATAAGTATCAATATTAGAGGACCCGGCAAATATCCCGATTTTTCCTTGATAATCATCTGGCACATAAGCAGCATTTTCCAACGCTTCCCAAACAACTTCAAAAAAAAGACGATATTGCGGATCCAAAATTTCCGCTTCATGTTTTGAAAATTTAAAAAATCCAGCATCAAAATAATCAGCGTTCTTTAAATACCCCTTTGCCTTAACATAATTAGAGTTTAGCAAAATTTCAGGGGCAATTCCTGCCTCCAACAATTCAACATCCGTAAATTGAGAAATAGAATGAATTCTATTTATGATGTTCAGCCAAAACTGATCAACATTATCAGCACCTGGAAATCTGCCTGCCATACCAATGATTGCAATATCTGTATTCAAATTCTTCTCGATCATAATAATTTCATTTTTATATAATTGCTCGCTTTAAACTTTACTAGTACTTATATCCTCTGTAATGCCAAATTTGAATGGATTAAAATTAACATTATAATCAAAAGCATCTATATTTTCAGATTTTTTCAAAAAGCGCACTACAAAAATAGCTGGAACGGCGAATATAGCTTGAATCGCAATAGAGAGAAATAGCTCATAAGCAATAAGATGTCCTATTTTATCAAAGGACATTCTTCCAGCAAAAATAAACGATAATGACAATATAGTGGTGATCAAATCCCCCATAAAACACGAAGAAACACTCCTCACCCAAAAATATCGTCCGCGGGTTAAAATTTTAAATTTTGAAATCATATAAATATTGATGAATTGCCCCGCTATAACAGCAACAATTCCAGAAGACACTGTGCGCAAATACGGGTTCATAACAACATCCCACTGCTGCGAATAGGTGGACCAGTATCCTGGAGTAGGCATTCCAATCACCATGGTTATTAACAGCCCTGAGATGACCCAAGAGAGAAGGCCACACCAAAGAAGCTGCCTTGTTATATTATAGCCGTAGACTTCTGTATTAATATCACAAAATAAGTATGAAAATGGATAAATAAAAATTGCAGCGCAAACATCAAAGCCATGCAAAGAAACCAATCTGTTTTGAACTATTGCCGTCACAATGTATAACGTCACAACGACAGTCGTAATAAGTGTCATATACTTAAAATTTGCTCTGTTGGAGATATTTTGATTCATATAACGCACCACCTTTAATACAGTTTTTACAATGAAAGTCCCGGCACTTCAACACAACAACTTGCAGCAGTTGGGTCCAACAACAGGACACCCAACCCATCGCTACTTTTTTCTAACGCTAATGGCGACTCACCACGTATAATCGCAGCTATAAGATCAGGCGTAAAAATACCATCCCTCAATCCCACATGCGCGGAATGGTTGTGAGTCTGCCCTTCCAACACAACTAATTTTGTTGAAGATGAAGCCTCACACTCAAGATTATTCAAAACACGCACTGTCGCAACAGCATCAGTTAGCAACCTGTCACCCTCTCCGACAATAACAACAGTATTGGGCATCCCCTTCATTTCATCTGCTGACCTATAAATAGGAGAGTAGCAAGGCTCAGTACCGTCAGCACCTTCTGGCAAGGTCCAGTCCCGCATCTGCTCTAATCCCCACGTTTGAAGCATTTTATCAGCATCTTGTTCGGATTGATAAGGCCCCTCTTTAGTAGTTTGCATCGAAATATCAACCCACGGGCTCATTAAAATGAGCTGTGATACATTGCTGACCAATGGTTTCGTAGCCTCTGAATTAAGCAGGTTCAGTATAGCGTTCCATGCTAAGTTTCCTCCTGAGCTATAGCCAATGACAACAAGATTTTTCGTAACACCAAAAGCTTCAGGAGTAGAAAGCAAGGAATGCAGTACATCCGTTATTTCCTTAATTGCATCTGGTAGTTTTTTCTCAGGGGCTAATGAATAATGGGGCAATACTCCACAACATGGAATGTGGTCAGCAATATTTGCCATTAAAGACCTATGTACATTGGCTAATTCACAAAAAAACCCCCCTCCATGGACAAACAAAACGGTCGGCATCAGACTATCTCGAATGGGAGATCTATAAGCACTAACAGGAACGCCAGCAAGAATCTCTTCTGTAAAGTCCGTAGGAGGGATATCTTTGGGATAGGGAAAAGCACAGTCACGATCCCAAACAGCAACCGCTTCTCTTAATGAAAAAACATCCATTTTTTGTGGAGCTGGCGCCGGCAAGGTTGCAAACAAAGTAGCCGTATTCATTCCCAGCTTTATTTCAGAGCGTACCGGCAAAATTGAGAGCAAATTAACCCCGAATTTTTGAAATTTCGCAACAGATGATAGCATTTGACGCACTTTTAATTAATGAATTAATAGTGGTAATTATCAGGGTAATTAGTATGCAAGTCAAGCTGGCGGCAATAAAAATTTGTTTGCGTTATTTTCATGGCTCCATTGTACTCCATGCAGATCGCTCAGAATCAGGTCGACGGATAACCACTCCAAGGCCATCATCACCTTTTAGAGACGCAGAAGGTTTGCCTTTTATTATATTGGCAATAACATCTGCTGAAAAAACCCCATCTCTTAAACCGCGATGCGCTGAGTGATTGTGAGACTGCCCCTCGAGCACAACTAATTCAACAGGCACTTTAGCTTTATCAATCTCGTTAGCCGCACAAACTGCATCTGCAAACAGGCGATCTATTTCCCCAACAATAACTGTCGTTCTTGGCATCCCCATAAATTCATGCGTTGGACGATAGACAGGTGAAATCTCGGGCTCTTTCCCTGTTAGCCCTGGCGGCAGATAAAAGTCCCTCATCCGCTCAAGCGCTGATGTTTGCAAAAATATATCTTTATCCTGCTGATCTTTAAATGGAGAATTTTCTGTGGTTTCCATGGAAATATCCACCCATGGACTGATCAAAATAAAGTGTGCAATTTGCGCTACCAATGCCTTGGTCAAAGGGTTATTTAATAAATTAAGCAGCGCATTCCACGCTAAACTTCCTCCGGAACTCGAGCCAATAAGGATTATATTTTTAGTAAGTCCATATTTTTCTGGCTCTCTCAGCAAGGATTCTAATACATCTGTAACTTCAGTCATTGCACGTGGCGCCTTTACCTCTGGTGACAAAGAATAATAAGGCATCACTGCGTGACATGGAACCCTTGTAGAAATATGTGCCAACAAGGATTTAAAAACATTTGGTAATTCACAAAAAAAGCCACCGCCATGAATCAGCAAAATTGTCGGGGTAGATGCATCTCCACCAGGAGTCCTATATACACTAGAAGAGATATTCACCACTAATTCCTCATGAAAATCTTCAGAGGAAATAGATTCCGGATAAGGTAGCGCATAATGGTTATCCCAATCTTCAACAGATCTGCGCAAAGAAGCAACATCTGGAATTCCAGCGGTAGGCGATGCTGCACTGGCAAACACACTCGCCGTATTAAACCCCGTCTTTATTTCCGCCATAGGAGGGGGCAGAAAAACCAAGCCCAAATCCACAAAAGGCTTTTTACTACTTGCTGCTTGACCCATAGCTGCCATCGTTATCCCCCTATAAAAAGGACTAATTCTAGCCAAAACCAATCCTAATTTCAATAGCTCACGCCCAAATATCGAATTCATAACCTATCGCCTCTTTTTTTAACTCTCGTTTTTACTGTCTATTAGTTTAACAGCTCAAGATAATATGATCAACTTTTGAATACAAATTTTGTATAACATTTGCGCCGCCAAGTATGTTCTGCTAAAATAACAAAATCAAAATTTAAGTTAAGAGTCACTCATGAAAAATATCCTATGCTATGGAGATTCAAACACCTGGGGCTTTATCGTTGGAAGCCTTGACCTTACTACAGGATACATGGAACGTTATCCTCGTCACATCCGCTGGACAGGACAACTACAAAAGCTACTGGGCCATAACTATTTTGTCATTGAAGAAGGATTGTGTGGTCGCAATACCAACATTGGCAATCCTCCGGAGTTTGGAGGTGAAAGCTGTAACGGTAAGTCCTATCTACAACCCTGCCTATCCTCCCACGCGCCTTTAAATTGGGTTGTTCTTATGCTTGGCGCTAATGATTTTAAAGCCACCTCTAACCGCTCTGCTGAAAATGTGGCTGCTGGACTTGAAGAATTAATTCAGATCATTCAAAGCAGCACTTATGGTCCAGATATGAAAAGCCCTCCACGAATTCTGCTCATCGGGTATCCTTTTTTAAATACTCAAAACGGATTATTTGCTGATATTTTTTTGGGTGCGGATGACAAATCAAAAAGCTTTCCAGCCTTGTGCGCCAAGATTGCTAAAGATTATAGCTGTGCTTATTTGGATATGTCGCAACAAGTTGCATTAAGCAAGGATGATGGGTTACACCTCGATGAAGGATTACATGTTATATTTGCAAAATTAATTGCGGAGAAAATTCTTCAAGAGGAAGGACCGGCATGAAAAAAAAAGCAGTTTTTCAAAATAATACCAACAAAGGATATCGTTATATTAACATCCTTACAACTATAATTATTACTATTTTTCTCATGGACAGTGTAGTGCAAAATTACCTTGTCCTCCTGACACCACACTATTATGTTTGCCCTGCCGTTTTTATATTTCCACTCGCAAGTGTAGTTTTAGACGCCATCACTGAAGTATATGGTTTTCGGGAAGCACAGCAAATTCTAAAATGCGCATTAGGGTCATGGTTATTTTGCGGACTATTTATTGCAATAGTACTAAGACTGCCCTACCCTGATTTTTGGCAAACCTATAGTGTACAGTTTCAGTATGCGATGAAGCCTTACTTTCATAATATTCTTGCCATTTTTATAGCAATTGCCGTCGGCTCATATGTCAACATCCTCGCATTATCAAAATTAAAAATACTAACGCGCGGAAAATACTTTTGGCTACGGGCAGTCTCATGTTCTTTTATCTCAGATCTGATAGCTATTTCCATCACAGCAATGGGTGTGTTTGGTAAGGGATTGAGTGAAAGGGCAGTTTTCAAACTTGTGGGGCTTGAATTTTCGACAGTCATTGCCTATCAAATTGTAGGAGCATTTTTCGTAATTTTTATTGTGGCCTTTCTCAAAAAAGCAGAACAAGTTGATATTTTTGATACCAATCTAAAATTTAACCCTTTTGCAAAAAGCAAGAAATTATGAACTTTAAGGATAAGTAATTAAGACACTGAAAAGAATCTAAATTGTGGAAAATAAAATGGTCAATCAATTCAATCGAGAAATGGGATTACAAGAAAAAACCTTAATCAAATTCCATGATGAAATGCAGGGGTCTTGCTCTATATCTAACGTGCTAAAAATACATGGAGATATAGACTTTGAAACATTTAAAAAAGCGTGGAAAATTGCCTTTAAAAGGCATCCTCTCTTAAGAGCAACCTGTGAGAAAAAAGAATCAAAATATTTTTTTAATTGCGTCGCAGGTTTTAATGATATACCAATAAAATTAATTAATTCAGATGACTTAAATGCCTGGAAAAAGGAATATGAGCAAGATATTCTTATTCCTTTTGATTTAAATAAGTATTGCTGGCGAAGTACTTTGGTAAAAACCACAAATAGCTCAAGCTGCCACATTATTTTTGCAGCATGCCACGCTATATCTGATGTAAAATCAATGGCATGGCTATTAGGGGATGTTTTGCAAATAATAATCAGCTTAAGAAAGGGTTTATTTATTAATATAGATTCCAGACCTTTACCACAACCACTGGAAAACATAATAGATCTTGCAAAATTTTCCAACTTCACAAATACTGAAACAAGTGCTAGCGCACCATCGTGGCATCTCGAACAGGCGCACGACTCAGAAAAACATCAAAACAAGAATGTATTTAAGAAAATTTCTCCCGTAAATTTAAACCAATTATTAAGTGTGTGTAGAGAACACAATGTAACATTTACGCACGCTTTGACAGCAGCATTTGCGCTAAGCTTGTTTGAAATGCGTAGAAAAAAGGACACCCTCTTTGATTTCTATATAGCTGTTGATTTTAGGCCATATACAAATCCCGTTATGACAAATCATACCCTTGCTTTTTATGCTCAGCCGGCTGTAATAAAGCTAGCATTAAAAGATAACTTAGATCTTTTTGAAATTGCCAAAGATGTGCAAACACAACTCCTAAGAGCTATTAGCGCTCACAAAATAGAATCTGTAGATAATACTGAAAATATTATTACCTTCTGGAAAACATGTATTGCCAATCAGCAACCTTTTATTTCCAATTGCATTAGCAATGTAGGAAAAATTGATGATGCCTTTCATGACATTGCGCCCTACTATACTCTTGAAGAATATTTTTTTACAGTGAGCCAGCAAAATACACCTCAAGGGCTAGCTATTTTTTGCTCAACATTAAATGACACCTGCTATTTTAACTTTAATTTTTCTTTTCCAGCCATGAGTGTAAATTGGGTGGAGCAATTAGTGAAAAAAATATTTGACTCTCTGTCGAGGGCAACATCTATAATGTTGGTGGAGCTATAAAATGCCTAGGCCTAAAATTGCTATTATTGGTGCCTCCATTGTTGGGATGGCATGTACCACCCTGCTACATCGTGCTGGATTTCATGTAACTACTTTTGAACAACGCAAAGCTGGTGTAGCAGATGATCGCGGGGTGGGATTGGCATTTCCCTGTGAATTGATTGACCAATTAAAACAACAAGATTTAATTGACCCTGACTTCAGCCCTCTTATCATAGAACATAGAGAGCTATATGCATATGATAAAGAAAAAGATCAAGAGCGCCTATTAGTAACCCAGCCAACACATATAAGCACTATGAATTGGGGGCTCTTATATCAACAATTAAAAAAGCACTTGCCTTCAGAATTAGTAAATTATGAATATAAATTAATGAAAATTGAACGGCACAACACCTCCACTCATCTTATTTTTAATAATGGACAAGTTCTAGAGTTTGATTATGTTATTTTTACCGATGGCTCTCAATCAATCGGCCGCACTTTTTTATTTCCTCAGGCTCAACCAGAATTTGCAGGGTATATTGCTTGGCGCACAGCGATAATCACTGATGATTCAGATAAAATACAGCGCTTACTCCAACGACAGCCCCTTTATGGTTACTCACGTGGAATTGGCTTTTCCTATTTAATTCCGTCTAAAAACAAAAATGAACACACCATAAATTGCTTGATTTATGACAAAATCACTGATAATCACCCATTGTTTAATGGCAAAATGCGCGAAGCAAATAAAAACATACCTTCTCATCTGCTACCAGAGTCTTATCTGGAATATTACCGCAACCTTGTTCAAACAGAATTTCCCCCATTTCCCCGCGACCTTTTCTCACGCAACATTCCATTTATTCAGACAATTCGCGACACTCTAATTGATAGTTATTATGAAAATAAAATTGCATTAATTGGAGATGCATCTACTCTTTTGCGCCCGGTTACTGGTTCAGGTGCTACAAAGGGCCTGCAAGATAGTTTAGAGCTTATGAAGCAACTTAGAAGAACCGGCAATATTGACCAGGCCTTTACCGCCTGGAGCCTGACTCAGGCCAGAGCGGCAAAGCATCTTTTTGAGTTAGGTAAGTCATTAAGTGATTTTTATGTTATGGATACGCCTGATTGGACCACTGTTACAAGCACAGAAATTCAGGAGCTTTGGAATTCCATAACAAAAAACGCAAATTGGTATATTACCAAAAGTGCGAAAAATTAAAGCGCTTATATATTCCTCTAACAGCATTCCAGAATTATCCTAAAAATGCTAAGTGTTCTCAATAAATAGAGTTGACAATCCACCGTCAACAACTAAATTTTGTCCAGTCACATAACTTGAATCTCCAGAAGCTAAAAACAATACAACCTTGGCAATTTCATCAGCGCTTGCGACTCTTTGCCCAAGAGGTATTTTTTTTCGAAAAGCATGGTATTTTTCTGGCTGAGCTTCTAGCCATTTATCTGTAAGAGGTGTTTTTATAAACCCAGGTGAGATAGAGTTTACTCGAATATTTAGTGCAACCAAGTCTGCTGCGAAATTTTTAGCCATCTGAATAACAGCGGCTTTTGTTGTAGAGTAAACACTATCTTTATCTATACCAAAAAGTCCTGCTATAGAAGCATTTAGAATTATGGAAGCCCCCTTATTGAAATAAGGAATTCCCTTTTGAACAGCAAAAAAAGTGCCTTTATAATTCACACTAATAAGTTCATCAAATATCTCCTCGGTGACATCTTTTAGCCAGGCAGGATGAACAATTCCAGCATTAGAAAATAAAATATCTACATATCCATATTCTTTATAGGTTTTTTCATAAAGCTCTTCAAGATGCCCTAAACAGGAAATGTCACCTTGCACAGCCATTACATTGCCTTGAATAAGATCTTTTGCTTGATTTAGAACTTCTAAATCACGACCGGTTATGACAACTTTCGCACCTTCGCTAGCAAACAATTGTGCACTAGCAAGCCCAATGCCTTTACTCCCACCTATGACAATAGCAACTTTATCTTTTAACCTTCCCATTTTAAGCTTATTTTTGAATCAAGAGAGTTAATTTTAGCTAAAGATGTTGGCATTGTAAATAAAAATTGTACTACACGTAAAAACCAGATTAACCATTCAATTTATTTTTGAGAAATCAATCGCTCGACAACTGTAGTCATGCTCTCAACATTAGGGTGAATAAAGAATTCAACTATGGGCAGCTCAATAGAAAACGTTTTTTCCAGTTTTTCCTGTAAAGAAATTAACAATATTGAATTGCCGCCGCAATCAAAAAAATTATCTTCAATTTCGAAACTGCTCTCTGGCAAAATAGCATGCCAAATTTCAACAATTTTCTGCATTACTGGATTGTCAATATATTCTGCAGAACCTGCCTTTACAATGCTGCTTTGCCTTGTGATTTCCAATAGTTTTTTTTCATCAACTTTATTGTTTATTGTCTGTGGAATAGACCCCACACTGCAAAACTGGCCTGGCATCATGTAATAAGGAAGAGTTGCCTTTGCAAGTATTTGGATATCGGCAATTACAGCATCAGGCGATAAAATCAAAAAGGCAATTAATGCATCATCAGAAGGAACTACCTTCACATCAACCACACCCTCTAATCGAGCTAGACGTGCCTCAACGTCTTTATAATCGATGCGGTACCCTCTTATTTTAATTTGCGCATCTTCGCGTCCAAGATACTCGAAATGCCCTGACGGCAGCAACCTAACCTGATCACCTGTCTTAAACCAAACAACTTCAGGGCTAACCTCAGGTATTTGAGTAAATTTACAATTCGTTAAGTCAACTTGGTGTAAGTATCCATTTGCTACGCCAAATCCTGAAATAACCAACTCACCAGGGCATCCAACGGGTCTAATCAAATTTGCCCTATCAACAATCAAAGCATTCTTTCCCGGAAGCATCTTACCGATCACTGATTTATTTTGATCAAGGTATGAAGCAGTAACCTCAAAAATAGTGGAATGCACTGTATCCTCAGTAATTCCATACATATTAAAAATCTTACATTGCAGGGGCGTTTTTTTTGATAATAACAACGAAACGTGATGGGGATACAAAGCCTCTCCCCCCGTTAAAATCACTCTGACTTTTGACAGGTCAGGAAGGGCATCAGTCTTTGCCGCCAGATACGTAAGCCATTGCTTTAATGCAGTTGGCGTTTGATTAATAAAAGTGGCCTGATATTTTGCAATATAGGCCGTAAATTCTCGAGGTGATTTCGCTACAAACTCATCTACTAGCAAAACTGTAGCACCATTTAGTAAGGCAGCCCATATTTCCCAGACGGAAAAGTCAAATGCATAAGAGTGAAACCATGGAATAATATCCTGACTAGAAAAATTGTAGAAAGATTGGCAGGATGAAATTAGGTTGGTTATGTTGGAGTGTTTCACCATGACCCCTTTTGGAGTTCCCATTGTGCCCGAGGTATACAAAATATAGGCCAATTCATTTTTATTTTTATTTTCTAACATTATTTTAGAAAAACTTCCCTTCGACTCTTTCAGCAAATCTTCAACGTACAGAATTTGAACACCTGAGTTCAGACTACCGCTGACAGAGTTGTTGGAAATAATGAGTTTCAGCCCTGACTGGTCAATGATTTCTTTAATATAAGATGGAGGCAAATCTGGTCTTATAGGCAAATAGGTCAGCCCCAATTTAAATAGTGCCAACATAGTAGCAATAAGCTCTGGGCCATGATGCATGGAGAGACCGACTACTGGGAAATTTTGAATGGCTTTAGTCTGAGGGGCTAGATTAGCGGCAATGCAGTGAACCATTTTGCTGAGTTCGGCATAAGAGGTTTGTTCATCGGCATTCTGAAAAGCGACTTGGCTGGAAAAGTGTTTCGCAATTTCATCGAACTTTTCTTCTATCCTTGTTTTTTCAACAAAAAATTCTAAATCAGGAGTGAATGGTTGTGACAGGGTCAAAGCAGACAACTGCTCTTGAGGGCGATCACATGCAAAATCAATCATAGCAATTAAATGCTGCTTAAATTGATTAATACTTTCCTGATTAAATCCATCAGTTTTCATGCTCAATTGTATATGGATATCGTCATTAAACAACTCAAACTCAAATGCGATATCATAAGGCAATACAGATTTCTTCAACGGCACCATCTTTATACTCAAGTCAGAAAGATGAAGTGACTCTAATTTTAAGTCGGTTTCAGAAACAACCACATTAGCCACACCCTCCCCATTAATAATACCTTGCTGCCTCAACATAGCAATCATCTTTTCATAAGGCGTAGTCAATTTTTTAGTTGCTCGACGCGCATTTCTAATTTGAACAAGCACATCTTGAAAACTATTACTGGAACCTAAATGAAGGGGAAGTAATTGCATATTAATAAATGAGCCTAAAATATCCTCCATATCCACTAGGCGCATATCCACAGGATAATTCAAACAAAACTTTTCCTGCCCAAAATATCGATACAGAAATACTGCAAAAAGAGCGGACATAAATTGAAAAGGAGAACAGTGCTGTTTTTGTGTGCCTTCCTTTAGTTTTTTAAATGCCGAGTGCCCCAGAGAAAAAACGAAAGTATCTTGCCCCGAGATGGTTTCAAAATCATCATAGTGCAGCGGATGACTGGCAAGTTGTTTTTGATAAAATTGCAGCGAAGCCTCATTGGCAGTGTTGGCCGAAATATATGCCTGCTCTGCTTCAAGATATTTTTTCAAATTAAAATCGCATTGCTCAATTGACTGAAGTTCATCAAGTGTTTTCGGCTGACAATAAAAGGTGGACAAATCTTCACGAAATATTCGATAGGCATTGCCATCCATCATAATATGACGAAATACTATCATCAGCCAGTATTTTTTGGCATGGATACGCATAACCCTAACCCGCCACAAGGGCCCCACTCTTAAGTCAAATGGCATATCGACAAACTGAGCGGCTAGCTTTAAAATATCTACAGCCTGTTCTTGGGGTAAATCCACTACGTCAAAGGGTGGATTTTTATCTGCAGCGGCATGGATGTAAAGGCCACTTTCCTGTTTGAAAAAACAACTCCTCAACAGAGTATGTTTTTGAGAAAGCGCCGAAAGCGCCCGGTATAGCAAATCCAAATCTAAAGCACCGTCTATTTCATAAATAAAAGACTCATTGTATTTAGGGCTCAGGGGGTCTAGCTGCCACTCTATCCAGAATCTTTCTTGATATGGAGATGCTTTAATTTTTTCTGTACTGTTATGAACCATAAACGCCAATTAATTACGCCTTATCATACATCGCCATTTCAAACAACGCTAACAAAGAGCTTAAGGTTTTAATTATCGTTATATCATACAGATGCATTTGCTTTGGCACAATAGAAGCAACGTTAGGCCTATTTTACCAAAAACGCATCAATTAACTGATTAATCTGATTAGAATGCTCATGCACCAAAAAATGTCCGCATTCAGCCAATTTCTTGACCTGCAGATTCTCAACAAACTGATCCAGGCCCACCAAATTTTCAGGAACCAAAGCCTCATCCTGTTCACCCCAGATCACCAAAGTTGGCCCTTGAATTTTCTGCAGGAACCTCTTCATCTCAGGCGCCAAAGCAAAGCTCGACCAGTCAGGTGTTTTATCCTCATTCATATCAAGATTGAGTGCGCGATAATAATTCAGCATAGCTTCCAAAGCACCAGGTTGTGACCATGCATTTACATAAGCCTGCTTATCCGCTTCAGTCAGCG
>CANJQG010000017.1 GCA_947476405.1 Thiotrichales bacterium | reverse complement strand
GGTGGATATAACAACCTGGAGGCCTTGCAAGCCTTGACCGTCAAGGCGGCAGATCCGGATCAAACGCCTCTGCAACAACTTCAGGCGGCTAAATTTGAACCCACCCATATTGTCAGTATTTTGGCCCATGGAGGTGGATATAAAAACCTGGAGGCCTTGCAAGCCTTGACCGTCAAGGCGGCAGATCCGGATCAAACGCCTCTGCAACAACTTCAGGCGGCTAAATTTGAACTCACCCATATTGTCAGTATTTTGGCCCATGGAGGTGGATATAAAAACCTGAAGGCCTTGCTGAACTTCATTCCTCACTACGTAGGTTTAACTGTTCCAGAAAAAACTGCTTTTTTAAGTTTTGTATATAAAGAGAGCAGTTCAACTAGAGTGGCGATGGCTCAAAGATTAATTGAGTTGTATAAAGATCGAATTGATAAGGCATCATTATTTGATTTTCTTAAAATTGCAACAAATAAATCTGTAGTACAATTTGAAGCCTTACCTATTAAGCAGCTTGTTGAGCAAATTAAACCAAAAAAAGCGAAAAGAGTACCTGCAGGGAGACCACAAACACAGACCGCTGTAGCAGCACCACCAACAACATTTCATTTTATTCAAGGTGCATTTTTTGGATTGGCAGGGGTTTCAGGCTACCATCCTGATGTCATTCCGAAGGTGCCTGTTGTTGGGCAAGATTCGCAAGCAGTTCAAGCAGCTGAAGTTTGATGTTTGTTATTGAATAGAGCGCAAATATTGTGCCTATTACATGGCAGTCACTTGTGGAACAACGCCTAACTTTAAAATTTCCCGCTTGAATAAGTCCATTTTATTGGCGGGGAGTAAGGGCATGAAAATAGATAGACAGGCGAGTTGCTTTTTGCTGAAGGGTAAGTTTCAACAAAGTGTTCGTTAGCACATGTTTTAGCTTGGTCTAAAGTGCGTAATACAAAATAAGGGCCAGTAGTTGGAATGTTTTCTGTAATGGGGGGGCGGGGCGCATGTTGGAGATCCATAAAAGCCAGGACGGATTCTCCTGTTGCAGAACCATCGATTGAATAAAGGGGTGTGTTTTTTGTTTTGTTCAAAATCATCATTGCGGTTTTCGAGTAATCCCCTCTATATTCAATATTATAGATGGGAAGTCCAATGCAAATGACGATGCCTTTGATCAAGAGGAGGCCTGCAATCCAGAGGATGACGGGTTTAAGTTGATTGAGGTTCCAGAAAAAAACGCCTAAAAAGAGTGAAACAAAAGGATAAATCATCATGATATAGCGTGGTTCATGGGTCTCGGGGGACAGGCAGTAGGGTATAAAATTGAGTCCGGCCATTGTGAGAGCAAAAAGCGCCTCACGAGCTCCCCTAAAATGACGATACTCCGCAAAACGTTTTTGGATGAGAAAATAAAAAAATAAGAAGCTGATAGGAAAGAGCTTATAAAAAAAGGCAAGTAAGAATAAGCCAGCATTAAGTAGATAGTTTGAAAAGGAGGGGGTGCTTTCAGGGGATATTGAGAGTTTCTGAACAATATCATTCAGCATTCCCTCGCCATTTTGATTGTGGGTGATTTTGGCCCATAAAAATGGAAGTGAGAGTGCTAAAGCCAATAAAATTAGTCGAGTAGGTGAAAGGGCAATGCGTCGCTGCGCTTTATAATACCAGGCCAATCCGGCTAACATCGAGAAATAAAATGCATAGACTGTAAGCGCTTTTGTTAAATAGGCCGCGCTTAAAAAAAAGAGTGAGGCGATAAAATAAATCAGCCGGTTTTGGAGTATGCTTAACCATAAACAGGTCACGGCAGCAAATCCTAAAAAAGTATAGAGGGGGTCTGCGTAGGCAATCCAGCCATGATATAAGCCCGCATCGCTGGTGAGATAAATGGCGGCAATTAAATAGCTGAGAGGCTTATTTTTAAAAAGGACTCGACTTAAGTGGAGGAGTAAAAAACTGGTGCCCAGGGTGGCCAATGCGGTCACTAGGCGAGAGGCGATTAACATATGCGTCCAGCCCAAACACTGTGCAATGGAAATGATCAGCCAATTAAATAAAGGCGGGCGCCAATAGACCCCCCCTAAAAATAAAGGGGTCAGGTAATGGTGAGAATAAACCATTTCATAAGAACTAATCGTATATAAGCCTTCTTCCCCAACATATCCAATAAACAAAGTGGGGATGAAGCTGAGGCAGGCAATGACAAAAAGCCAGGTTAGTTTTTTTTCAGATGAATGGTGCGTGTTCATTTATTTTAAAGACTCCAGATATCGTTCTGCATCGAGTGCAGCCATGCAGCCTGTTCCAGCTGAAGTGATCGCTTGACGATAGACATGGTCTGCAACATCACCCGCTGCAAAAACGCCAGGGACACTTGTTGCTGTCGCATTGCCGCTCCCACCGCTTTGCACCAGAATATAACCATCTTTCATGTCGAGTTGATTTTGAAAAATGGCGGTATTGGGTGAGTGGCCAATTGCGATAAAGACACCCTGTAAGTCAAAGTCTTTGAGGGTATGAGTTTGCGTGTTTTGAAGGCGCATGCCTGTCACGCCTGAGTTATTTCCTAATACTTCCTCTAAGTGGCTATTGAGTTCTAAGCTGATTTTTCCTTCAGTGACTTTGCGCATTAATTTGTCAATCATGATTTTTTCAGCACGGAATATTTCTCTCCGATGCACTAAAGTCACATGTGACGCAATATTAGCAAGATAGAGTGCTTCTTCAACCGCTGTATTTCCGCCGCCAATCACGGCTACTTTTTGATTGCGATAGAAAAATCCATCACAGGTTGCACAGCCTGATACGCCGCGGCCTTTAAAGGCTTCTTCAGAAGGAATGCCTAAATATTTAGCGGAAGCCCCTGTGGCAATAATGACGGCATCGCAGGTGTAGGTTTCGCTGCCGATCAGTGTAAAGGGGCGTTTGCTGAAGTCGACTTGATCGATATGATCATAAAGGATTTCAGTTTGAAAGCGTTCAGCATGTTTCTGCAGGCGTTCCATGAGGGCGGGACCTTGTAAGCCCTCGATATCTCCTGGCCAATTATCGACATCCGTTGTTGTCATTAATTGTCCACCAGGTTGCATGCCTGCAATTAAAGTAGGCTTGAGATTGGCGCGGGCGGCATAGACTGCAGCGGCATATCCTGCAGGGCCGGAGCCCAGAATAATCAGTTTTTTATGTTGGGTCATTTTTTTCTCCTTATGAACCGGATAGACTAGCAAGTGCGGGGCTCATTTGGCCTGATATCACCCCTGGGCTGACATTAGAAGTATCCACTTCAGGGGTGAGGCCGTCGTTTTTAATTTGTTGAATGACAAATTGGCGATTTTGCAAATACGCATCACGCATTGCGACATAAGGGTCCACCGCGGTTTGTTTTAAAATTTTGTATTGTGGCATGGCCTCGCTATTTACCTTCAGTCCGTAGGTGCCCCAAATAGCCCAACGCCAAGCGCCTGTTTGGACATAAGTCATTGGGCTCATCAAGTAATCCGGGACTAAGCTAATCGTGCCACTGACGGTGCTGGGCCCGAGGAGAGGAAGTACAAAGTAACTGGAGTCAGTCCAGCCCCATTTTGCAAGCGTATAGGTAAAACCTTGATCATGGGCTGGAATGCCGGCATAACCTGCAATATCAATTAACCCCAAAAGACCGAGCGTTGTATTAATGATCAGCCTGGCCGTATCTTTTCCAAAATAACGCCAGTTCCATTGGAGTAAGTCATCTCCCATATCCGGAATTGTGCCCAGATTTTGGTAGAAATTATCAATGCCTGTGCGTGCAAAAGAAGGTAAAATAAAAGTGTAGGCCTCATTAACCGGTTGACCAACATAGGTATAAAAGCCATCGTTAAACGAGAACATGGCTTGATTATAAGTTTGATAGGGGTCATTGGGGTCGCTGGGTTTAGAGCCCGTACTGGCGCAGCCGCTTAAAGTCAGAAGCAGGATTGCGAGTGGTAGGCTTTTTTTAATTAATTGCATGTATACCTCATATCAGTTCAGGCTTATTATATCGGAAGTTATGTCTGGAGGCCAGATATTACCTTATTTTTCTAATAAATATTTGCATTCGCTAATCTGGGTGCGATAGGCATTTGCTCGATTTTGTACCGATTGCGCGACATCCAGTAGCCAGGGTTTTTGGTTATAGGTTTTGTGAGAATAGCCGCCTAATCCCTCATGGTAGGCGAGATAAAGACTATAGGCATTGTTAAGGGGGATTCCCAATTGTTTATTGGCCTTATTGCAATACCAGCCGACAAAATCGGAGGCATCTCCAAATTTATCGCGGTTTCCTTTGTAGTTTTTGGTTGTTTGCTGATAATCGGCCCAGGTGCCATTCAAAGCCTGTGCATAGCCATAGGCTGAGGTCACATTGGTCCATGGAATAAATCCAAAAAGCTTTTTAGTGGGAGGGCGTGCGCCCGCTTGAAAATCAGACTCTCGTTGCATAATGGCCATCTGTACACTAATGGGAACACCCCAGCGATTATAGGTATTTAATGCTTCCCAATACCAGCTGGGATTGTTTTTAAAGAGAGAGCAGGCATTGCTGGTGGGGCTGGGTGCTTTTTTTTTTGCATGCGTTGGAGCTGGCGTATGCTGTGGAGTCGTAGAGCAGGCTGTCAGCAAAAGAATGCCCCCAGCCCCTGCGATGATTTTGGAGAGTCGTCGCATGAGGAGGCTCAATAATTAATTTTTTGGCGGATGACGAGGCGTTGACCTACAGACAATTTGGATTTGCTATTAAGGTGATTCCATTGCATGAGGTTAAAGATGCTTACGTGATAATACATTGCAATGCTGTCTAGTGTATCACCACGACGGACATGATAGGTCACATAATTGTAGGCAGCAGTATGATCCACGGGGTAGTGCAAAACCTGCCCTGGATGAACGGTATTGCCTCGTAAGTGGTTATATTTTTTCAAAGTGGCGACAGATGTGCCTGTAAATTGGCTGGCGGTATAGAGGGTGTCTCCTCGCTGAATACGATAAGTCCCATATGATTTTTCACTATACGTGGCGATGGTATAGCGTTCTAGGCCTGTAACCGTAGGGTTGGCAGCGCAGTTTTCTTCAAAGGTGCTGATTTTATCCACTGGAAGATTAATATTGTAGTTGCCTTTAGAGGCTGGAGGCGTCACATTACGTGTCAAGCCTGGGTTTAATGCTTTGAGTTCATTTTCATTAATATTTGCAAATTTAGCTGCTTGAGAGAGAGACATTTGCTGAGGTAAGGCTGCAGCAGCAATGATGGGTTTATTTGCAATAGGAGGGAGGTTAATTCCATAATGACCTGAGTCATTAATAATAATCGCTAGAGCCAGCAATTGAGGTACATAATTTTCGGTTGCCTGAGGGAGTCGTAAATCCCAAAAATCAGTCGGCAGTCCACGTGCTGCATTATAACGCTGGGCTTTTTGTACGGTTCCTTCTCCCGCGTTATAAGCGGCCAAAGCCAAGTACCAGTCGCCATTAAAATAATTATAAAGATATTTGAGATAATCCAGTGCAGCTCCAGTTGAAGCGATGACGCTTTTGCGACCGTTAAACCAGTAATTTTCATTGGCATTAAAGCGTTTAGCGGCTGCAGGCATCAGTTGCCAGATGCCTAAAGCGCCGCAGTAAGAGCGGGCATTAGGTTGATAGCTGCTTTCAACAATCGGCAGCAAAGCGAGTTCTGTCGGCATATTGCGTTCTTGAATCATGCTGACGATGGTGTACATATAGGGAATGGATTGCGTGGTAATATTTTCAAGGAAAGTTGGGTTGTGCGTATATTGAGAGATAAATATTTGAACGCGCGGGTCAGTATAATAATGATTCATGGTGTAACCGCTGCGAATCACATCCCAGAGTGATGCATACTGGCCGTTGATTTGTTTTCCGCTGGCTTGCACGGGTTCTGTGGTCGGGAGGGAGAGGGGCACTGTTGCCGGAATGGTTGTGGGTGCTGATGTTGCTGCTGAAGTCGTTGATCTGAGCGATTGAGATGTGCTTGGAGGGGTCAGCGTTGCGCAGCCCGTTAAAGTTGCGAAACAGATGATGAGGGGTGCTTTTATCCAAAATGTTTTTTTATGTGTCACGCGAAGTCCTTTGAATCAAGATGAATTTGACCTATAATAAAACGATAATCTACTAGTCTTAAATCATACGTGAGGATGAATATCGATGCAAGACCGATCAGCCTTGTTTTTTAAACGTGAAAATAGTCTGCTGGCCCCTTTGCTTTCAAAGTGTAGAGGGCAGCTTGCTTTGATTTATGGCGTTTCATTGCGGCTTGATTTTCAAGCAATCAGAATGCCTTTTGTGTTTAAAGCGGGGAAGGAGTGGGATGTGCAGCAAGATGTTCTTTTTGCGCCTGATGAATGGCCACTTCCGGCTGATTTTTTTGACTTGATTGTCTTGGGGCATCCGAATGTGCAAAAAGAGGATATTGCAGTGCTGATTCGGGAGGCTAAAACCAGTTTGCGGCAAGATGGTACCCTCATTGTAATGGGGTTGAGTCGTGGCGCTTTAAAAGTCTTAAGTGCATTGGAGCAACAGGGATTTGCTTGTAAAGTTTATCGGTTTCATGTTTGCCGGTGTTCAAAATTGAATGATATTTTAGAAAAAACACTGCCTTTTTTAAGCAAAGGCTATGTGATTGAAGCGTCGATTGATAGCGTTTCGCTGACGCCCCTTCAGGAAAAAACCCGCAGCCTGCTCATGGAACGTCTTTTGAGTACAAGGCCTGCAATTGCGAATAATGTGATCAAGCAGGATCTTCATGAGCCCTAAGATACAGATTTTTACAGATGGGGCTTGTTCAGGCAATCCTGGGCCAGGGGGGTGGGCGTATTTGCTGCGTTATGGCGAATATGAAAAGCTGGGTTCTGGAGGTGAGCCCCATACCACCAATAATAAAATGGAATTGCAGGCAGTGATTGAAGCTTTAAAAGTTTTGAAAAAACCTTGTGCGATTGCGGTCTATACAGATTCACAATATGTGCGCAAAGGGATGCTGGAATGGATTGCTGGCTGGCAAAAAAAAGGGTGGAAAAATGCGAAAGGCGATGCGGTTAAAAATCAGGATCTCTGGCAGGCATTATTGGCTTTGAGCAAAATCCATGAAATGGAGTGGCATTGGGTGAAAGGGCATAGTGGTCATCCTGAAAATGATCGAGTTGATGAAGCGGCACGTCTCGCGATAAAAGGAAATGCATAATGCAAAGACAGGTTATTCTTGATACTGAAACGACAGGGTTAAGTCCGCAAAAAGGCG
The DNA here is from genome assembly GCA_947476405.1 of Thiotrichales bacterium. Lineage (GTDB taxonomy): Bacteria > Pseudomonadota > Gammaproteobacteria > Francisellales > CACEW01 > JAJZUD01. Next base: position 29,282 of record CANJQG010000017.1, on the reverse strand, counting down.
ACCGAATAATTGAAGTCGGCTTGTTGGAGTTGGTCAATCGTCGTCCCACAGGCCGGAGTCTTCAATTTTATTTTAACCCAGATCGAATGGTTGATGCAGGTGCTTTGCGGGTTCATGGAATCAGTAATGAATTTCTACAAGATAAGCCGCGTTTTTATGAGTTAGCGCCTCAAATCATGGAATTTGTCACGGGTGCAGAATTGATCATCCATAATGCCGAATTTGATTTGGGGTTTTTAAATTATGAATTGTCGTTGTTGCGTCGCAATCCTTATGGAAAAATGGAGGACCATTGTCCTATTTTAGACACTTTGGTTTTGGCGCGTAAATTGCATCCTGGGCAGCGTAATTCCTTAGATGCCTTGTGTAAGCGATATGATATTAATAATCAGCATAGAGACCTGCACGGTGCCTTGCTCGATGCGGAAATTCTGGCTCATGTTTTTCTCGCCATGACGGGCGGTCAGGAAAAGCTTTTTAGTGAAGTTGAAGCCCTGGTCGAGGTCAAAACGAAAGCGCAGAAAGTGCAGGAAAAAACGGCTCAGTATGATGACTTGGTTTTTGTAGAAGCCACGCCTCTTGAGCTGGCAGAGCATCAATCGTATCTTGATCAGCTTGCTTAAGAGTGCGCTAATCGATACCAGATTTGTGTGCGGCCAAGGAGCGGAATGCTAATATAGCCGCGGGCTTTTAAGGTTTGTCCATTTGCTGAAGGTGTGAGCATTGCCTGGTAAATTTTGCCTGCGTCAGGATCGAGAATTTGTCCGCCCTCATAATCTTGATTCGCGGCGTTGTAATGAAGATTCCAAAGAATTCGCATGCCTGTGACGGGCTGATCCGTAAAAGGGGCGGGACATTTTGGGCAGGTTTCCTGTGGCATGATGCCGTTCACGGGATAGCCGCCTAACACTTTACCGTAAAATAAATGATTGTCAGTATAAATTTGGATAATGGCTTTGGGTTGATGGGTGTGATCATCAAAGGTTTTCCATAAGCCAATAATGCTGGGCTGGACCTGTGCAAAAGAAATGCTGCAATATAATAAAGTGATGAAATAAAAAAAACGTTTTTTCATTTATTTCTCCAGTTGCTCCATTTGTGTTTGCATCCATTGGTGGACTTCTTGGTTAATGGCTTCAGCTGTTTTTCCGCTTTGTTCAATGGCCTTTCCAATGATGATGGTAATCAATCCAGGGCGTTTAATAAATTCATTTCTGCGCCAGCAAGCGCCTGAATTATGTGCGATGGGAATGATTGGGACGTTGCAGCTGGTTGCCAAAGTGACGCCTGTGCGGTGAAATTTGGGGTGCTGTTTGGGTGCAACGCGGGTCCCTTCTGGAAAAATAATAATAGAGAGACCTTCTGCTAAGCGAGATTTTCCAACCGATAAAACTTTTTTAAAGGCGCTGACCCCTGCGCTGCGATTAATCGGAATGGCCCTGCAAATCGCCATAGACCAGCCAAAAAATGGAATTTTTAGCAAGGCTTCTTTGCAGACAAAACAATTAGGGGTCAGTAAACCCGTAAAGGTCATGGTTTCCCAGGCTGATTGATGTTTAGAGAGGTAAACAACAGGCGTTTTTGGGATGTTTTCTGCGCCGATGATTTGGTAAGACATGCCACAAATGAGTTTGCCTACAAATGTAATGCTATGCGCCCAGCCCCGACTAATTTGTTGGCGCCCATAACGAAAAGGAAGAGGCAGTACAACAAATAATAAAGTGGTAAAAATCAGCACTAATACGCTCACGACCAGATAAAATAAAGCAGCACGTAAAGCGAGAAATAAGGTGTACATAGGCATCAGATTAAGGGTGATGCGGCATTGTTCACCAAAACAATCAAGCTGTCAAGGGTTCATTTTAGTTCTGAACGCAAGGTTTCAGCAATGGTTCGAATCATACTGCCTGTTGCACCGCCCGCCCATAAGCTATTAGGGGTAACGTGATAGACATTCGATAAATCATAGTGTAACCATTTTTGATTCGGCTCAACAAAGCGACTTAAAAAGCCCGCTGCGATGGATGCGCCTGCCGGAGCAGGGGTGGTGAACGCATTCACCGTATCAGCGACAATTGAGGGAATCGCGTCTTGATGCCAAGTTTCAAGCGGTAAGGGCCAAAGATTTTCATGCACGATTTCAGCATGATCCAATGCGCGTCCACGGAGTTTTGCATCCATGCTGAAGACGGAGCAGAATTCTATTCCAACCGCAATTTGAGAGGCTCCAGTCAAGGTGGCTGCATCAATGATGAGGGATGGTTTTTGTTCTTGTGCTTTGATAAAGCCATCCGCTAAAACCAGGCGACCTTCTGCATCCGTGTTAATAACCTCTACACTAACACCGTTTTTATAACGGAGAATGTCTCCAGGGCGAAAGGCATGGCCGCTGATCATGTTTTCCGCACAGCAGAGAATGAGCTCAACAGGCTGGGTCAAGCCTTCTGATAAAGCAAGCGCTAATGCACCCGTGACCGTTGCGGCGCCTCCCATATCACATTTCATATAGGTGATGCCGTCGGTTTTTCCTTTGAGAATATAGCCGCCGCTATCAAAGGTAATGCCTTTGCCAATGAGGGTCGCTTTAATGGGCTTGCCCTGGCTGTTTTTAGGATAGACTTTCAGCGAAAATAAAACAGGGGGATTCTGGCTGCCGCGACCGACATTATAACAGCCGACAAAGCCATGATGATTGAGTTCTTCACCCGTCAGATATTCGGTTTCAATATGATAATCTTCTGCGGCAGCTTTACGAATAAAGGCTTCAGCAGCATGCGCAAGTTTGAGGGGAGTGCATTCGTCAGGGCCTAAGTTGATTTGATGTTTAACCCATTCGCTGATTTTAATCCATTCCTTGAGTTGCTTTTTTTCTTCAGAAGGAAGGGGCGCAAAATGAATCTGTCCCGCATGAAGCGGGCGAGTGTAACCTTGATAAAAAGCCCATTGCTCTTCCAGGCTCCAGTGGCCGCTGAGCTCTACTTCTGACAAACCCATTTGATCGCATTGACGTCCTGCTTTTTGAAGTTCACGCCAGTAATAACGATGGTCTTCAGGGATTTCAACGCAAAAATAATCTGCATGAAAGCTGATTAAGTGACTTTTTTTGAGGTCCGCATAATCGGGGCGAGTACGAGAGAGTTTGATTTTCATGGCTAAAGGCCTCCTTGAAGTAAATCGTGAATATGAATAATTCCGCATATTTTTCGCTCATGATCCAGTGCGACGAGCGATGTAATTTTATAGGTTTCCATAATGTCAAACGCTTTGCTGGCGAGGTCATCTGGGTGGACGAATTTAGGGGTGGTATTCATGAGTTCGACAATCGATGCATTCAAGTTGAGGCTGTCACGTTGTAAAGCGCGCCGTACATCGCCATCTGTAAAGACACCGTGCAAAATCTGTTGTGCATCAATAATTGTTGTAACGCCCAGTCGCTTGTGGGTCATTTCAATGAGGGCATCCGAAAAAGAAGCGCTTGGGGTGACGTGTGGAATATTTTCTCCAGTATGCATAAAATCAGATACTTTAAGTAATAAGCGCTTGCCTAAATTTCCACCGGGGTGTGAAAGAGCGAATTGTTCTTTCGTAAAGCCGCGGGCCTCCAATAATGCAATCGCAATCGCATCGCCCATGACCAAAGTGGCAGTTGTACTGGCAGTGGGAGCCAGCCCTAATGGGCAGGCTTCTTGGTCAATCGCAATGCACAATGAGACATCTGCTAAACGTGCCAAGGGTGAATTGAGATCGCCCGTCATGCTAATTAATTTTGCACCCAGATGTTTAATCGAAGGTGCGAGGCTGAGTAACTCGGTTGTTTTGCCTGAATAGGAAATGGCAAGAATGACATCTTGGGCGGTGACCATGCCAAGATCGCCATGCATTGCTTCAGTCGGATGGACGACAAAGGCTGGTGAGCCTGTGCTCGCCAATGTTGCCGCAATTTTGCTTCCGATATGGCCTGATTTTCCGAGGCCAATCACGACAATTCGGCCTTTACATTCAAGGAGCATGGTACACGCTTCAGAGAATTCTGGGCCAATATGATGCAGCTGTTTTAAAACGCCCGCGCTTTCAATTTTAATAACTTCTTGCGCAATTTTACGAAAGTCCATAAAATATGATTCTTCAAAGAGTGGTTTTTTGAATATCTTAGCATAGCGGAGTTCCTGTGAAAGTCAACCCTTTTGTCGCTGAATTAGATAAAATACATTTTTATCGAGGCCCGCGCGCGATTTTTAAAAATTTGGATATTAAGATTCGAAAAGGCTGTATTACTGCGATTATGGGCCCCAGTGGTACAGGGAAAACAACTCTGCTTCATTTGTTGGGTGGGTTATTAACGGCAAGCTCTGGGCAAATGCAGGTTTTAGGTGAAGATACGGCGCATTTAAAAGATCAGGGTTGGTTGAATCTGCGGAAGCGAATGGGCATGCTTTTTCAAAGTGGTGCGCTCTTTAATGATTTGGATGTGTTTGATAATGTGGCTTTTTCGCTGCGCGAACATACTGTTTTGCCTGAATGTGTGATTCGCGATATTGTTAAAATGAAATTAGAAGCCGTCGGTTTGCGCGGTTCCGAGCAGCTGATGCCTGCAGAATTATCAGGCGGTATGGCGCGGCGGATTGCTTTAGCGCGTGCCATGAGTTTAGACCCTGAAATGATGTTGTATGATGAGCCGTTTGCGGGGCAAGATCCAATCTCCATGGGGGTTTTGCTCAAATTGATTCGGACCTTGAATGATAGTTGTGGGCTGACCTCCGTGCTGGTTTCCCATGATGTACATGAAGTGATGGAAATTGCAGATGAAATTTTTTTAATTTCAGGGGGGGCTGTGATCGGGCACGGCTCACCGGCTGAAATTCGCAAAGATGCCTCCGCATTGGTCAAACAATTTATTGCGGGTGAACCGGATGGGCCTGTTGCCTTTCGTTATCCAGGTGCTGTGTCAATTGAGGATGATTTTTTAGGAGATGCACATGCTCAATAAGATCGGAGCTTTGGGGCGAATAGCGCTGACTTTTTTTGGAGATCTGGGTGAAACCGGTGTTTTTTTGTTTAAAGCTATTTTCGGCCCGATTCGCTTTCAAGATTTGTTAAAGCAATTGTATATGGTGGGTGTTTTATCTTTGGCGATTATCATTGTTTCGGGCGGATTTATTGGTTTTGTTTTGGGGCTTCAGGGCTTTTATACCTTGTCCCGATTTAGTGCTGAAAGTGCGCTTGGGCAATTGATTTCACTGAGTATTGTAAGAGAGTTAGGCCCTGTCGTAACAGGTTTGCTCTTTGCAGGGCGTGCAGGGAGTGCCTTGACTTCTGAGATTGGTTTGATGAAGGCGACAGAGCAATTATCCGCTTTAAAAATGATGGGAGTCGACCCGATGCGACGTATTATTGCGCCTCGATTTTGGGCGGGCCAGATTAGTTTGCCTATTCTGACTTTGATTTTTAGTGCCGTGGCGATTTTGGGTGGATACTGGGTGGGGGTCTCTTGGTTGGGTGTTGATGGGGGTTCGTTTTGGAATAATATGCAAGCCTCTGTTGAATTTCGTGCTGATATTTTGAATGGGATCATCAAGAGTGTGGTCTTTGGTTTTGTGGTGACTTGGATTTCAATTTATCAAGGGTTCACCTGCGTGGCGACGGCTGAAGGGATTGCCAAAGCGACCACCCGTACGGTAGTCTATGGCTCTCTCGCGATTTTGGGAATGGATTTTTTGCTGACCGCGATCATGTTTAATTAAGGATGGAGAAAATGCAGAACAAAACGATTGAAATTTGGGTGGGAATCCTCATGCTTTTGGCGATTCTGGCCTTTGTATTTATGTCTTTGAAAGTGAGCGGACTCAATCAATCTGATTTTGGAAGTCAGACTTACACGGTAACCGCTAATTTTACCGATGTAGGCGGCTTGAAAGCACGAGGTGCGGTCCGCATTGCGGGGGTACAAGTGGGTACGGTGAAAAGTATCACTCTAAATCCCCAAACCTATGAAGCGCATGCGGTTTTAAGTCTGCAAAAGGGGATCAATATTCCTCAGGATAGTAGTGCCAGCATCACCTCATCTGGTATTTTGGGCGATAATTATATCAGCATTACCCCAGGGTATGCGCCCCAAAATCTGGGTGAGGGGGGACAGATCATGACGACCTATGCCGCAACCAGTTTAACGTCTTTAATTTCAACCTTTATGAGTGGAGCAAAAAAACCATGATTCTGAAACGCCTCATCCAATTCTTTTTGATTATCGTGTTTAGTGCTTTGATGATGAACGTCTTTGCTGAGGATGCAGCGGTCGTCAATCCGGTTTCATTGGTTCAAGGTACGGTCACTTCATTGCAAATGCAAATCAAATCAGCCGGCCCAGGACTTACGAATAACCCACAAAAATTATACGGTATTATCAAGCAAACTGTGATGCCAATTGTCAATATTAATCAAATGGCAGGCTTGGCTTTGGGGCCAAAATGGCGCCAAGCGACTCCCGCGGAACAAGCGGAATTTCAGGATGCTTTTGGATTGTTGCTGACCCGTGCCTATGCGAATGCCCTGACGACGGTGATTAATTATAAAATGACGCTCAATCCGATGCGCGGTAATAGCTGGCAAACACAGCAATACGTTGCGGTGACAGGTCAAGTCACTTCTTTGACAACCAGTCAAAGTTCCAATCTGACTTATTATCTTGAGCGTTCGGGCAATAGCTGGCAGATTTATGACTTGGCGATTGAAGGCGTCAGTTTTTTGAAAAATTATCAAATGCAATTTTCAGCGGTTCCTGACATGCCGACTTTGCTCACCAAGCTGCAGAGTTTGAATAATGATTAAGAATTATGGCGAAAAAATAGAGTATCTAGATGATCGCTGGATTTTGCCTGTGAGTCTCACCCATGATAATCTCGCCCCAAGTTGGGTTGATTTACAGCAGAAAATGCCGAAATCAGGAATGTGGAAAATGGATGCGCATCAATTGCAAGAAATTGATTCTTCAACGCTTTCTTTCTTTCTGGAGTGTTTGCGTACAGCGAATCGTAATAAAATTGATTTAAAAATTAGTTGCTTAAGTGCAAAAATAAAAGCGTTATTGCAAGTGTATGGCGTTGCGCATTTGTTTAAAAATATTATAGAGGATTAATAAATGGAAATTCAAGAGGTTGAGGCGAGTTTGCGTGCTAATTTGCAAGCCCATTTTGTTCAATTGACGACACGAGATACCGTTCATTTTGAGGCGGTGATTGTTTCTGATGATTTTATGGAGGTGTCTCGTGTCAAACGACAGCAGAGGGTTTATGAAACACTCGGTCCGCTGATTGCTTCAGGTGAAATGCATGCGATTGCTTTAAAATTATATACACGTTCCGAATGGGAAAATAAGGATCAAAAAAATGTCTGATTGTTTAGTCATTCACGGTGGCCGTCCTTTAGTGGGCGAAGTGAGTATTGCGGGGGCCAAAAATGCGGCTTTAAAAATTTTGGCGGCAAGTATTTTAACCGCTGAACCCATGGTGCTGGGCAATTTACCGCATCTGCAGGATATTACGATTATGCTGGAGTTATTGGGAGATCTGGGCTGCAAGATTACTATTTTAGATCGAATGCGGGTTCGGATTGAAAGCAATCATATTGATAATGTAACGGTGCCCTATGATTTGATTAAAGCAATGCGTGCATCAATTGTGGTTTTGGGACCTTTATTGGCCCGTCATGGAGAGGCGAAAGTGGCTTTTCCTGGGGGCTGTGCGATTGGGCTACGACCGATTGATATGCATCTGGATGGCTTGCGCGCTTTGGGTGCGGAAATCGAAATTACAGATGGATTTATTCATGCGAAAGTCCCCGGTGGGCGTTTGAAAGGTGCGCATATTCACATGCATACAGTTTCTGTTACGGGGACAGAAAACTTACTGATGGCCGCAACCTTAGCGGAAGGGACAACGGTTATTCATAATGCCGCCTGTGAACCTGAAGTCTGTGATTTGATTAAAATGCTGATTGAAATGGGTGCAAAAATTGAAGGGGCGGGTTCACATACCCTGACCATTCATGGGGTTCCTGAATTACAAGGTGCAGAATATTCCGTGATGCCCGATCGAATTGAAGCGGGCACCTATCTTGTGGCGGGCGCAATGACGCGCGGGTGCATTACCGTCCAAAATGTGGATATTGCAAGCATGAGTAATATTTTGCTCAAGCTCTCCAAAGCAGGCGCTAAATTGACTGAAAAACAAAACTCAGTGACGCTCGATATGCGTGGCCGTGAATTAAAATCGATTAATATTAAAACAGCGCCTTATCCTGGGTTTCCAACCGATATGCAGGCGCAATTTATGGCGATGAATGCAGTGGCCACCGGCATGTCAGAAATTGTGGAAACCATTTGGGAAAATCGCTTTATGCATGTTCCGGAATTGCAACGTTTAGGTGCCAATATTCGAATTAAAGGCAATAAAGCGATTTGTATCGGAGTGGAGCAGCTTCACGGTGCGCCGGTTATGGCCAGTGATTTGCGCGCCTCAGCCAGCCTGGTATTGGCGGGTCTTGCAGCGGATGGTGAAACGATTATTGAAGGCTTACACCATATGGATCGTGGTTATGAATATTTGGAAGAAAAGTTTTTGCGTCTGGGTGCGGATATTTATCGGAAGTGTGCTTAATGCTATTATCTCAGGTAGAGGATGCCTTATTGTTTGATAATGGTTTGACGCGAAATGATTTAGACGTGGCATTACAGCAGCTTTTTCAGCATCGAATTGATTTTGCAGATATTTACTTGCAATTTGAGTCAAGTGAAATGTGGTCGATGGAAGAAGGAATTGTAAAAGACGGTTCATTCTCGATTGCCAAAGGGCTGGGCGTGCGTGCAATTCATGGTGAAAAAACTGGATTTGCTTATGCGGATCATCTTTCGCTTGCTGCTTTAAAAAAGTGTGCGGCAACCGCTCGGAATATTGTTTCGCAGGGTCAGTCAGGAAAAGTAGCGGTTTTGGTGCCTTGTACTTTTACTTCTTTGTATCCAGCGCATAATCCCATTCGTGAAAAAAGTCATTTGGATAAAGTGGAATTTTTACATGCTGTGGATACGTATACCCGAAGTCTTGATCCCCGTGTCATTCAAGTTATGGCGAGTTTGTCTGCGCATTATGAGTTGATTTTGATTGCAGCAAGCGATGGAACCTATGCAGCAGATGTCCGCCCTCTGGTGCGTTTAAATGTGTCAGTGGTCATGGAGGAAGAGGGTAAGCGTGAACAGGGTTATTCAGGTGGAGGGGGGCGAAAAACTTATTCCGCTTTGTGTGAGGATACCGAGTGGCAGCACTTTTCGCGTGAAGCAGTCCGAATTGCAGGTGTTAATTTGCGTGCGGATGCAGCGCCAGCGGGTATTTTTGATGTCGTTTTAGGTGCAGGTTGGCCGGGTGTTTTATTGCATGAGGCAGTGGGGCACGGTTTGGAGGGCGATTTCAATCGCAAGGGCAGTTCTGCATTTTCAGGAAAAATGGGTGAAATGGTCGCCTCTTCTTTATGTACTATTGTCGATGACGGTACTTTGCCTGGGCGGCGCGGGTCCCTCAATATGGATGATGAAGGGGTGCCTACTCAGCAAAATGTATTAATTGAAAACGGTCGCCTGTCTGGTTATTTGTTTGATAAGCTGAATGCAAGATTGATGAATCAAAAATCAACCGGTAATGGCCGACGCGAATCTTATTCCCATTTGCCGATGCCCCGCATGACCAATACTTATATGTTACCGGGTGAGCATGTCAAAGAAGACATCATTGCCTCACTCGAAAACGGTCTCTATGCAGTCAATTTCAATGGCGGTCAGGTTGATATTACCTCCGGAAAATTTGTCTTTGTAACCAGTGAAGCCTATTGGGTGAAAAATGGAAAAATCATCAAGCCTGTGAAAGGCGTCACCTTAATTGGTGATGGTCCCAGCGCGCTAAAGCGCGTTAGTATGGTCGGGAATGATTTGCAGCTTGATCTGGGTGTTGGGATCTGTGGTAAAGAAGGACAGAGTGTCCCAGTCGGCGTAGGTCAGCCCACCTTGAGGATTAATGGCTTGACCGTTGGGGGGGCGGCGTAAGGCCGGCGATTAAACACCTTTTAGGAATGAAAGATCAGTAAAAAGACGGCCAGCCCAATCCAGTGATGCAGATTAAAAATCATGAGGCCTTTTGTTTGGGGTGATTTTTTAAGAGCCCATAATTGCCAAATAAGAAAGGCAGCAATGCTGAGTGTCAGCCAGTTCATAGCTTGAGTCAGGAGCATCAGGATCAGTATGGCTGATAAAGCACTTAAAAAAAGCATGACTCTGGGGCCAAAAAAAACGGCGGTTGATTTAATTCCTGTTTTAAGATCGTCCGTATAATCCATGAGGGCATATTCAGTATCATAAAGCAGGGTCCAGATTACGGCAAAAAGATACCAAAAAAATAAATTGAAAGAAGGCGATCCATTGACCTGAATAGAAGCCATGATCAAGCCAAAGTTAAAGGCCAGTCCTAAAACCAGTTGGGGGAAATGCGTGAAGCGTTTCGCGAGAGGATAGAGCATCGCTAAGGCTAAGGCGCAAACAGCCAGCAGAATCGTGATGGGATGCAGAAAAAATAATAAACAGGCCGCGAGTAAAATTAAGAGCGTGAACAGACCGAGGGCTTGTCTGGGCGTGGCGCTGCCATTCGCAAGGGGACGGTTTTGGGTTCGGGTAATCTGCCCGTCAAAATGGCGATCAAAATAATCATTAATGATGCAGCCCGCCGCGCGCATGAGGATCACGCCCAGCGTAAAGACAATGCAGATTTTTAAGCTGGGTGTTTTGCCCAAAAACAAACCCCAATAGGTCGGCCATAGAATCAATAAAATCGGCAGAGGGCGATGAAAACGCATCAGTCTAAAGGCAGCATTCAGTTTGATCATGTTGGTTTGATTCCGAGGGCCTTCAAGGCTTTTTGGCCAAAACACTCACTGATTGAGAGCGTATTTTCACCGATCTGAAAAAGGGATTCTCGCTTATAAAAAAGAGGTTCAGATCCCAGATGGTGTGCAATATCAGCATAGGCTTCATTTTCTGGGCTGATGATCGTGCATTGAAAGGGGCTGCGAAGGACATCAGGGCGTTGAAATAAAAAGTGATCGCCAATCGAATGCGTACCTAATGTGCTGAATATGGCTTCGTGGGCGAGATATGTTTTTTTAGGAATGCGTGTTTGGGCGTAAATCAGTGCGCCTTCGTCAGCGTGATGACAGATTTCGCGAATCCAGACATCATTCTGCCAAACTTCTTGAATATACAATATCTTCCAGCTTGGATGAGTGGCTCGCAAGGCTTCTCCGAGTTTCTGAATGGCACAGAGTGGTTTAAAAAAATCAGTCATATTGAAGCTGCGACTTAAGTTATTCTTAAAAAGCGATTATACTACAGCGGAATAGAAGCTCAAGATAAGGATCCACCATGCGCCCGAGTAAACGCGAATTGAACGCACTTCGCCCCATTAGCATTCAACGGAATTTCACTAAACACGCGGAAGGCTCTGTTTTAGTCTGTTATGGTGATACACAAGTCATCTGTACGGCGAGCCTGGTTGAAGGTGTGCCTCGTTTTTTAAAAGGAAAAGGGCAGGCTTGGTTGACCGCTGAATATGGCATGTTGCCGCGTGCAACTTCAGACCGTACCCATCGTGAGGCTGTTTCAGGAAAGCAAGGCGGCCGGAGTAGTGAAATCCAGCGCTTGATTGGGCGCTCTTTACGTTCTGCTGTGAATCTCAATTTTTTACCTGAATATACGGTGGCGATTGATTGTGATGTTATTCAAGCCGATGGGGGAACGCGTACGGCCTCGATTACTGGTGCCTGTGTGGCTTTGGCAGATGCCCTGTCTCATTTTAAATCACGTAATTTGATTAAATCAAAAATGCAGTTTCCCCATCCTTTACAGCACTTTGTTGCAGCGGTCTCCGTTGGAATTTATAAAGGCCAGGTGGTGTTAGATTTAGATTATGCAGAAGATAGCAATGCCGAAACCGATATGAACATCGTCATGAACGATGCAGGTGGATTTATCGAAATTCAAGGCACAGCAGAAGGAAAAGCTTTCACAGAGACCGAGTTTCAGGAAATGCTTGCCATGGCAAAAGGCGGAATTGCTGATTTGATTATCAAGCAAAAAGAAGCCTTGGCGGTTGCGGGCGTGAAGGATTTAGCCTGGGGTTAGTGGATGCCTGCCCGAACAGAACTGCGTATTGTCATTGCGTGTATTTAGGGATATCCTAAGTCGATTAATATGCGTAGAGTTTTTTATGAATGCTAGGCTTTTAGGGTGCTGGATCTTGGCTTTGAATGGCCTCTTTCTGGTTCATCTGGGTTGGGGGGATGAGGTTCAGAGCGATAGTGCTCAGCCATTGGGGTTGTTGTCTGAGACAAACTTGGCGTATTCTTTGCTGGCGGCACAAGCAGTGACAGCGCCCTCCTTGACTTTGGGGGGAATGCTTCAGGCGGATATGCAGGTATGGGGAGCGAACGCTCGTGTGCCAAGCATTTTTAGCAGTGCTTATCCACAGAGCGGTTCGGCGCTTGCATTGACCACGGCGGATCTCTATACGCTGGCAAATGTGAATGATTGGACGCAGCTCTTTTTTACCTTGCAAGGTGGGCTGAATGGTTATCCAACAACGCTGTCTGAGGCGATGATTGATTTTGGCAATCTAAGTAAAACCCCTTTTTATGCCAGCGTAGGGGAGATGAATCTGCCTTTTGGGGTGTTTCCAGGTGGGGGTTTAGTGGAGAGTACTTTGGAATCCAGTGCTTTTGAGTCAACACAGTTAAATCAGTTGAATCTTGGGTTTTCGTTGGGTCAATTGGATACGAGTTTGGCTTTTTTTAATGGTCAAAATAGTCTTAATGATTTTGTTTATAATGTGCAGTATGGACATTCGCTTGGAAATTTCTCGCTTTCGGGTGGCCTCGGTTATATGAATGATATTCGCTATTCAGGAAGTGCTATTGCGGCGGCTTATGGGACCAGTAGTAGTCGTTATACGAAGCAAAGTAAAATTTTAAAAGGCGGAGAAATCGGTGCGGTGAGTTTAAATGCGGCCTTGGCTTATCCCCTCACGGCCAGTCAATCTTTGGGCGCGGCGGCGGAATGGGTGAGTACAACCTCCTCCCCGTTGTTTCACGATCAACCGACCGGCGATATGCAAGCCTGGAGTTTGACGGGCAATTATAATCGGCCTATTTTTCAGAAAAATACAAGCTTTGCGATTGACTACAGCGCAAGTGTCCATATGCAAATGGTGCCGATTCCTTTCGCTGTCCCTGTGAACGCGGTGAATGTCAATTTGATTGGAACGCAAGACCAATGGTTGGGCTATGTGCAGACTGAGCTGGTTCATAATGTCTATGTTGGGCCTGAATATGCCTGGATTCAGTTGTATCATGGAGGCCAAACATGGGAATCGACTTTAGATGTGACCGTTTATCTTTAACGAAAGAGGGCTTTTATGAAACTTAAAAAATCCATTGTTTTTTCGCTCTGCCTTTCGCTTGCTTCTACATCGAGTCTATGGGCAGGGCCTAGTAGGCCTCGATCAGGTGGAAGAGCGGCGGTGGCTCCTTCTGCCTCCGTTGTAACTCAGCAAAATAGAGAGGTTACAAATTTAACGCAACTCGTCACCGCCGCTTCTTATATTGCAGGTCTTGGTTTCGCCGTGGGAGCGATCATGAAATTTAAAATGCATAAGGATAATCCAACGCAAGTGCCGATTGGGACCCCCATGTCATTGGTTTTCATTGCGGGTGCCTTGCTTTTTATGCCTTCTATTCTTGCTGAGGAGTCAGTTGCAAAAACAGGACCTTATGGACTGATTGAGCCAAATTAGTAGCTTGCAGGACCTGTTTTATTCCATAAACCAGCCATGGCTGGCAACAAAAGATTGCCCAGTTAGTGCGTTGGTTTTAAAAGCCGCTAAAAAAAGCGCAAGATCACTGATATCTTCGGCAGTCGTGAATTCACCATCAACGGTTTCTGCGAGCATGATTTTTTGAATGACCTCTTCTTCACTGATCCCTAAAGTTTTAGCTTGTTCAGGAATTTGCTTGTCGACTAAAGGCGTGCGGACGTAGCCTGGGCAGATGACATTTGCACGGACGTGATGTGCAGCGCCTTCTTTGGCAACGACTTTGCAGAGGCCCAATAAGCCGTGTTTAGCGGTGACATAAGGTCCTTTTAAGCGTGAGGCTTCCTTGGAGTGAACGGAGCCCATGTATAAAATACACCCCGAATTTGCTTGATACATGACTTTAAGGCAAGCTTTAGTTGTTAAAAATGCGCCATCTAGATGGATGGAAAGCATTTTTTTCCAGTCAGAAAAAGCAAGTTGATCCAGTGCTTCGATATGTTGGACCCCTGCATTGCTGACGAGGATATCTATTTTTTTAAAGTGTGCCATAACGGTCTCAATGCCTTGATTAACCGCCTCTTCATCACAGACATTCATTGCAATGGCTAAGGCCTGTCCGCCTGCTTGGATAATTTCTTGTGCAGTACGTTCAGCTGCAGCAAGATTGAGGTCGGCGATGATAACTGTGGCGCCAGCCTGAGCAAAAGTTTCGGCGATTTGTTTGCCGATCCCGCTTGCAGCGCCAGTAATGAGGGCCACTTGATGGTCGAGACTGTGTGCGATCATGATGAATGCTCCTGTTTATTTCAGATAGGAATGGATGACTTTTCCGTAAGGAAGGGTGACGTCACTGAGGATATGAACAGCGGAAAGAATTTTGCGAACGGGGAGATCAGCAAGCGGGGCCATCGCATGAGGGCGCAAATCTAAAGCTCCAGGGCCACTGTATGCACTTTTAATCACGACGTCTGTGAGGGCATACTCAACCAATTCACAGATTTGGAGAGATCCATCTGCTCCAGGGATAATTTTAAGCAAAAACCCGGGCGTTTCCAGTGCATTTCTACACGCAGTGTGATCTAGAGGGTGATACTTATAGCCCATGGTGGCTGTTGCGATGCGTTCGCCATCATAGTCTAAGGTGCCAATAAGGGTTTCTTTTTCTATGCGAAGTGTGGGGTGGCCAAATTTTTTAGGAAAGCCCCAGATTTCACGTCCCGCTGCAATCGGGGCCAGATCATCCAGATACATGGAGTGCACATAACTTCCTTTCCAACCATTAAACTCAACCGGAATCACTTGTCCAGACTCCGTATAATCACCGAATCCGCTTGAATCAGGCATCCGAATGACTTCAAATTTAACAATAGGTTCAGTGACTTTGAAAGGTTCTGGGACAACCGCGCGTAAGGCGTCCAAATCCGTTTCATAGGTGATGATTAAAAATTCGCGATTGATAAAGCGATAAGGCCCTTTGGGATAAGCAGGGCTAGTCAGTGGCGCTGAAAAAGCACGTTCACGAACCTGTTGTGCAGTGAGTTGTGTCATGGGGCTTCCTTTTTAATATTATATCAAAAATTTTAGTATTTTGATTGGGTGTTGTCAAGTCAATAGAATGGATTAAATTTATAAAAAATGTAAGCTCTGCCACAGGCTAAATAAGGCAAAGGCAAGTAGAATGATGCCACCAGAGCGATTTAAGAGATGCATCAGGCGGGGCGATAAGCGATGGCCTGTGAAATATAGGGCAGTGTTGAGGCCGAGCATCCAGCTGATAACGCCGCTCATGATGCCGAGGCCCATGAAGAGCATGCTGTGTGGGCCGGTGCTGCTCACTGCGATTTCGCTACTCATGGATGCCCAGAATAAAATCGTAAAAGGGCTGAGTAAAGTCAGTAGGTAACCATCACGAGTTTGACGCCATAGGGGTTCAGCTTTGAGTCGTTTTGATTGTGTGGTGGGTGGGTTCATGCGGAGGGTTTTTATTGCAAACCAAAAAAGAATCAGTGAGCCTAGGATTCCAATGGGCAGCATGATGACTCGGGTATGAACCAAGACAGCCAGAATGCCTAGATTCAGTAGAAGCAGGTAAGTGAAATCCGCCGAGACAATACCCAGGCCAAAACTCAAGCCAGAGGGGAGTCCAAAGCCCAGATTACGTCGGATGATTTCGAGATTCATCGGGCCAATGGGGATGGCAACGCCCCAGCCGATGAGGAGTCCGAATAAGTAAAGATGCGACATGATGATGTCCGCTAATGATGAATATTAGTTGGAAAGCCTAAAATAGCGGTGGAAACTAAAATTAATCCGCCCCATTTAGTGAGAATTTTATTCTTCAGGGCATCGAATTTATTTTCTAGTCTATCCATTTTGAATTCCAGAGTATTGGGTTTATGATTTTTCGACAAATCGCATGGAGAGATCAATCGCACTCACATGTTTAGTCAGGGCACCGACAGAGATAAAATCGACGCCGGTTTCAGCAATGCTGCGAATGGTTTTAAGGCTGACATTGCCTGAGACTTCGAGCTTGGCGCGGCCTTGAGTCAGGGTAACCGCTTGGCGCATGCATTCGAGGGTAAAATTATCGAGCATAATGATCTCTGCGCCTGCTTTAAGAGCCGCTTCCAGTTGCTGGAGCGTTTCCACTTCGACTTCGACTGTTTTTCCGGGGGCCAATTGATGGGCTTGAGAAATCGCAGCCTCAATTGAACCGCAGGCCATGATGTGATTTTCTTTAATTAAAAAGGCATCATATAAACCTTTGCGATGATTAACGCCGCCGCCACAGGTGACTGCATATTTTTGAGCCAGACGAAAGAGGGGAATCGTTTTTCGTGTATCTAATAATTGTGTTTGGGTGCCTTTGAGTTGCTCGACATATTGATGGGTTACGGTGGCCGTGCCCGAAAGTGTTTGTAAAAAATTTAAAGCCGTGCGCTCAGCAGTCAATAGACTTTGCGCTTTGCCTGTAACCCAAAATAGGATTTGGCCGGCTTTAACAGCTTGGCCTTCAGCCACATCCCATTTTAGGACGATATTTTCATCGATTTGATTAAAGACCTCATCCACAAAAACCCGGCCACAGACGACCATGTCTTCACGCGTGATCACCCTAGCTTGCGCTATTTTTTCGATCGGAATCAATTGCGCTGTAATATCGCCTGATCCGATATCCTCACGCAATGCTTCGCTGACGAGTGTTTTGATGAGTTTAGTATGCAGCATGACTGGCCCTATTTTTTCACGTAAGGCAGATAATCTGGATTCCACATTTTGGCATCGATGGCGGCAATGACTTCTGCTTCGGTCATTCCTTTGGTTAAGCCTGCTTTGACGGCTTCCAATGCGACATCAATGGCTACTTTGCGAGAGACCGCGCGAATTTGATCCAATGGGGGTAGCAGGTTGGCCTCAGGATTATTTTTGGCAGGCGATAATTCCGCCAGTGCTTTTGCCGCCACCATAAACATGCGATCCGTGACATGCTTCGCTTTTACGGCAATAATGCCTAAGCCCATGCCTGGGAAAATATAGGCATTATTGGTTTGATCAACACGGCGCAGTTTGCCCTGGTGCATGATATCGGGGAAGGGGCTGCCGGTGCCCACAATCGCGCGGCCATCGGTCCATTTCATGATATCTGCTGGGTCAGCTTCGCTGCGGGATGTGGGGTTGGATAAGGGAAAAATAACCGGCTGTTTGGTATTTGAGGCCATTATTCGGACAATTTCTTCGGTAAATAAACTCGGTTGGCCTGAAACACCGAGCATCACAGTGGGTTTTGCATTTTTGACGACATCAAAAAAACTGATCGTGCCTGCCTGGCGTAAAGTCCAGTCTTTGACTGCTGCTTTTTTCTGGGCAAAAGGGAGTTGGAAGGACAATAAATTGGCTGTGTCTTCTGTCAATAAGCCTTGTGCGTCGATAATGTAAAAGCGAGAATGGGCTTCTGCTTCTGAGAGTCCGGCGTCAATCATGGCCTGCGCCATTAAGCTGCTGATGCCACAGCCGGCAGAGCCGCCGCCTACAACAACAACGTGTTGATCTGTAATGCTGCCATGTGTGGCCTGAACCGCCGCAAGGAGGGTGCCTGTTGCAATCGCCGCGGTGCCTTGAATATCATCATTAAAGGTGCAGAGTGTATTGCGATAACGTGCTAAAATTGGATTGGCATTTTGTTGTGCAAAATCTTCCCATTGTAATAAAACATGCGGAAAACGTTTTTGAATGGCTTTGACAAATAGATCAATAAAGTCATCATATTCCTGTCCGCGGACGCGTGGGTGGCGCCAGCCCATGTACAGTGGGTCGTTTAGTAAATCTTGATTGTTGGTGCCGGTATCAAGCAAAATAGGTAAAGTGCTGGCAGGGTGGATGCCTGCGCAGGCTGTATAAAGCGCCAATTTTCCAATGGGAATGCCCATGCCGCCGGCTCCTTGATCACCGAGGCCCAGAATGCGCTCGCCATCCGAAACAACAATCGCTTCGACTTCATCAAATCGAATATGGCTGAGAATTTCATCCAAGCTGTCTTTGCAGCCCGGAGTTAAATAGAGGCCGCGTGGACGACGATAAATATGGCTAAAATTTTGGCAGGCTTCACCCACAACAGGCGTATAAACAATTGGCATCATTTCGGGAACATGATCAACAATAAGGCTGTAAAATAATGTCTCGTTGGAATCCTGTACTTCGCGTAGATAAATATACTTTTCTAAGGGCGTTGCTTTGTTTTGAAAGGCTTTGTAAGAGCGCTGCTTTTGTGTTTCCAAATCGCTCACGCTAACAGGAAGAATGCCATGAAGGCCAAAAGTATGACGTTCATTTTCTGGAAAGGCAGAACCTTTATTAAGAATGGGATTGCGAACCAGGTCGAAATCACCTTGATTTACTTCATAATACACGCGACCTTGTGCGTCTTTTTTTTGTTTGTGGTGCATAGGGTTCTCCTTTTTATGGACGGCCCACCCATTTAAATTCAGGATGGAGTGCGATGCCCGTTTTTTCTAAAACGGTTTTTTGGACAAACTGAACCAGTGCGAATGTGTCTGCTGCAGTGGCGTCTCCTGTATTGATAATAAAATTGGCGTGTTTCAGTGAAACTTGTGCCGCTCCTATAGTATGCCCTTTTAATCCTGCGTTTTCAATGAGGCGAGCAGCATAATTTTCGGGCGGATTTCGGAAGACAGAACCGCAGGAAGGCTCGCCTGTAGGTTGAGTTTGGGCGCGGCGTTCGAGGAGGGTTTTTATTTTCGATAAGCTTTCTTTTCCGTCTCCTGGCGTGAAATCAAATATTGCTGAAACAAACCACTCATCGTTTTTTAAGCCTGTGATCTGGCGATACGCAAATTTGAAATCACTCGCGGAGTGCAAGGTGATTTTACCCGTGCGATCGATGGTTTCTATCTGGCTGACTTTTTCCCAGGTTTCGCCCCCGAATGCACCGGCGTTCATCAATAGGGCACCCCCTACAGTGCCAGGAATGCCCGCTAAAAACTCGCCACCGACTAAGTTGTTTTTAGCCGCAAAGCGTGCGACTTGGGCGCAGGATAGTCCTGCTTCGGCGCGAATCTGCGTTGCGGACGTCAATGCCATTTCTTTTAAAACGCCTTGTGTGATAATTGTTGTGCCTTCGATGCCGGAATCACTGACTAAAATATTGCTTCCTAAGCCAATCCAAGTGAGAGACTCTGTTTGAGGAAGCCTTTTTAAAAACTGTTGTAAATCTTGTAAATCAAGGGGCCAATACAAGCGATCCGCTTCGCCGCCAATATGCCAGGACGTAAAAGGCTTCATCGAGACTTTGTCTTGAACTTGTCCTTTCGTGATTTCCCGTTTGCTCATGATTTTATTTTCTTGATTTTTCGATTGGCTAATTTTTTGAGTTGAATTAAAATCTGATCGACGTCCCCTGCGCCTTGGGTCAAAATGATGTCATCCTCTTGAATAATGTCAGGGATCAAATCGAGTGCGCCTTTGATATCTTTAACATAAATGGGATCGATGCGGTTGCGCTGGCGAATCGAACGACTAAGCGCTTTGCTATCGACATTCGCGATGGGGTTTTCACCTGCGCTATACACTTCAAGCAATAAAAGCAGATCGACTTGTGAAAGTACTTCCACAAAATCATCAAATAATTCCTGGGTTCGGGAATAACGATGGGGTTGGAAAGCCAAAATCACACGGCGATTGGGGAAGGCATTTTTGAGTGCTTGATAGGTCACGCGAATTTCAGCTGGGTGATGACCATAATCATCTATGAGTAAAACAGATTTGCCCCGAATCATGACTTTTCCATATTGCTGGCAGCGTCGTTCAACGCCTGAAAACTGCGCCAGTGCTTTTTTGATTCGCGAAATGGGAATATTGCAGTCTAATGCGACGGCAATACTAGCGAGGGCGTTCCGAACGTTGTGTTCGCCTGCAAGATTGAGTTTGACCTTGAAAGATTTATTTCGTGTTTTGCCATAGATAACGGTAAACTCAGATTGTAACCCATTTTGAAAAAAGTTAATGGCACGATAATCTGAGCCTTCACTAAAGCCATAGGTGATGACTGAACAAGTAATATCAGGCAGAATATTTTTGATTTCTGGATCATCAATGCACATCACGGCCAGGCCATAAAAAGGCAGGCGTTGGATAAAGCGTAAAAAAGTTGCCCGTAATTTTGAAAAATCATTTTCGTAGGTATTCATGTGATCCGCATCAATATTGGTGACCACGCTAATCATCGGGGTAAGGTGTAAAAAAGAGGCATCGCTTTCATCTGCTTCTGCGATAAAATAATGGCCCTCTCCCAAACGGGCATTGGCGCCAGCGCTGGTTACTTTGCCGCCCACAACAAAAGTGGGTTTTAAGCCAGCTTCTGCAAAAATAGTGGCGAGTAAGCTGGTGGTGGTGGTTTTACCATGCGTGCCTGCAACCGTAATGCCATAGCGAAATCGCATGAGTTCAGCCAGCATTTGTGCGCGTGGAATCACGGGGACGCGGCGTGCGTGTGCATCCACTACTTCAGGATTGTCTGGGTGAATGGCAGAGGAGATGACTACGACATCTGCTTTTCGGCTTTGTGATTCTTCATGTCCAATATAAATTTGGATGCCTAAATTTACTAATCTTTGTACATTAGATGAGCGTTTTAGATCAGAGCCAGTCACTTTGTAGCCTAAATTATGCAAGACCTCTGCAATCCCAGACATTCCCGCGCCGCCAATGCCAATAAAGTGAATTCTGTGTGTACGGCGCATGGTTTGAGAAAGGTGTTCTGTCATAGTGTCGTCGTGATTAAGATTCAATTTGCACTATTATCGCGGGCTTTTAGTGAATTGTCACGGGGGATATTGTTGGATATGATGCTTTTTCCAATGAGCCTTTGGCTTCGTGCATTTATAAAAACAGCTTGCATAATTATTTATTTTTGTTAAAATGTTGTAAAAAAACATAGAAGTATTATGATTAGCCCAGGCGTTTATTCTTTATCATCTGATCAAATTCCTTGCTTTATTGTGACGGAGTTTCCTAAAATTAAGTTGGTTTTTAGTGAAATTAAAGGGGTTCACTTTGAATTTGACTGCATGCTGGTGGGTGCGCAGGCTTATAATATACTGTATCCAGAGCGGCGCCTTCCTACGCTAGACTGTGATTTTTTGATCAATGTATACTCGTCCTGTGAAACAGATATCGGGCTTTTAATTTGTACGATTATAGCTTGTCTCAGTAATATTGGGGGGCAGATAAAGAGCAAAATAGAACTCGAGAAAAAATATAGCTATATCTCCTGGAAACGTAAAGAGATAGATATTGCAGTTCAGGTGATCCCCTACTCCCCTGATTATGCTTTTGATAGCCTAGAGCAAGGTCAATATTTGCTACAGAAACGTCTGGAAGGACTTCAGAGAAGGCATCTTGTTTTTAAAGCAAATGCAATTCACTACGCAGAATCCAGTGGGGTGATAGAATATACTGCTTATCGCTCGGGAGATTCACCTCAATTTTTTTCAGCCTCTCCGGGTCCACTTGAAATAGGATATGCTCAGAAGCAGCTTAAGCGTTATAAAAAGGAGAGCAAGCTATTGCCAGTTGGGTTTTTGGATAAGTTTGAAGCCGAGATTGAGCGTGTTCAGAAAAAAGTAAATTCTTTGCCCACTTCGAACAGTGTTTCATCTGAAGAAGCCCATGGCGGTTCGGGTGCTGAAAGCAGCGCCTCTGAATCAGGGCTCTTGCCTTTTTTCATGGAAAAAGGGGGGGAGGCAGAATTAAGTGCGGAAGCAGCGGCTGCAAAAAAAGAAAGCATACAAGCAGAAAGAGCAGAAAGAGCAGCAAAATTAAAAGTAGATGTCGAAGAAATATTAAGGGCAAAAGCAGCAGCAAAAGCAGCAGCAAAAGTAGCAGCAAAAGCAGCAGCAAAAGCAGCAGCAAAAGCAGCAGCAAAAGCAGCAGCAAGGGCAGAAGCAGAAGCGGCAGCAAAAGCAGAGGAAGTTGCAGCAATAAAATCAAAATCAAAATCAAAAACAAAAATAAAATCAGCCCCGCAAGCAGCCGGAGCGGTAAAGGAAAGAAAATCAAAATCTGAAAAAAAACGAGAGGAAGAAGAGGCATTTGAACGGCTGCTTCTTGCTGAATCGACAAAAGGGAATCCTGTTTCGGTGTCTGTTTCCACCCCTGTTTCCGCTGAGAAAATAGTGGTTCTTCCGCTTCTTTCTGAGAAAATGGCCCAAAAGTTAATTCGAGTCAAAGCAGACTTTCTGCGATTGATTATAGCTCTGTATGTGGATAAAAAACAATGTGATTTGGTTGATTGGTTTCAAAGTCAGTTTTTAGCGCTTGAGCCTGGTGAAGATTGGAATGCGTTTAGGGTTCATTTGTTGCAGACGCCTATCTCACATTCTGTTAGTAGTAGGCGTGGATTAACGGCTTATGAGATACTCATTTCATCTGGCGATTATGAGAATGTTATTTATGCAGGAGCGCTGGGCCTCATTCATCCAGGAGAGGCTGAGTTTGCGCTTGTTTTTGATTGTATTGCGCAGTGCTATAAAAAACATAGCCTTGAAGAAGTAATTGCTTTCAAAAGAAAGTATGAATTTTTCGATTCAACAAAGCTACCTAAATATTTTTTAATTTTTCGCTTTTTTTTGCTGGCTAATGATGGTACAGAATTGTACAAGAAGCAGTTTTCGATGATGCGTAAAATGTTTGACCAATATAAAAGCAGGGGGCTTCAGCCTGAAATTCCAGCATTCTCTTTTCTTGTCGGTAAGGTAAAGCTAGATGGGCTATTGGCTGCCCTTCTTGAGCCATGTGATGCTCTCTTTATCTCTATGCTTAATTTTAGTTCCAGTGATTTTAAATTGGATGAAATTAAACCTTATTTTCGCGCTACACAAGTCAATAGTAATATTGCCAATCATATAAAGATTCTCATGTATCTTGCTTTTAAGCATCCATCTTGGAGGGCGGAATCTTGGATTTCTCAGTTTGCATCCGTATATGGTTCCACAGTCAGTTGTGTCATTATGAGTGCGCCGGATTGTACTGCGGAAGACCAAGCACGAGTCAGGGCGTTGCTATTTCGTTCATCTGTAACTCCGATCGCGGCTGCGAGTGCTTCAGCATCTGCGATTCGTGCAACCGGCGGGCCTGAAGTGTCGATTCAAGTTGCATCTCGGGCTGATAATGCCTTTGCATTTGCCGCTAGTCTGGCTGCACCTTCTGGAGCATTGGAGGTGCCGTTATATGATCTTTCCGAAGAGATTGTGTCTCAATTAAAGGAGAAGATCGTTTCCTATGATAAAATTATACCGCTTTTTTTGTCTGAAGAGCTTGGCGAGTACAATAAAATAGAAAAGTACGGGACTTACCTTGCCCTCATTATCAAGGCCTCTGATGTTTGTTCAGTCGATTATGCTGATCGAATAAAGCTTGTTTTGTTTCTTTTTCATCAAGGCGCTAATTTTCAATTTATGGATGCACCTCAAAAAGAGGAGCTGACGAACTTGGTTCGTGTAAAGTTTCCTTTTTGTTATGTATTTTTGTGTTCTTCCATATTCCCCTTACGCTTTGACAGATCAAAGCTATGTGAAGCTATTCCGGAAGAATTGACATTTGACTGAATTTCTGATATCGTGCGCAAACTTTATTAAACATTTCGGCATCCATAAGTGAGGTGAGATAATTATGCCAACCATTCGCGTCAAAGAAAATGAACACTTAGACAGCGCGATGCGTCGTTTTAAACGGGCCTGCGAAAAATCAGGAATCCTGTCAGAACTACGGAGTCGTGAAGCTTATGAAAAACCCACAACCGAACGGAAACGAATGAAAGCTGCGGCGATTAAACGTTACCAGAAGAAAATGGATCGCGGGACCACATCGGCCCCTCGTACAACTCGGAGCTAGGCTTCTAAAGAGCATTTATGGCTCAAATACCCGCATACTTTATACAAGACTTGCTGAATCGGATTGACGTTGTTGATCTGGTTCAGTCGCGGGTTCCTATTAAGAAAAAGGGCGCCAATTATCATGGCCTCTGCCCTTTTCACAACGAAAAAACCCCTTCTTTTACAGTCAGCGCCCCTAAGCAGTTTTATCATTGCTTTGGCTGTGGCGCACATGGTAATGCCATTGGTTTTGTGATGGATCTGGACCGCCTAAATTTTGTCGAAGCCATCGAAGAATTGGCGCGTCAGCTCGGTTTAGAAGTCCCACGCGAAGGCCCAGACAATACCCCGCGGCCACAATATGATGCACTGTATGCGTTGATGAATCAGGCCGGTGCATTTTATCAGAGTCAATTGCGCGAACATCCGGATAAAAATCGCGCCGTTCACTATTTAAAAAAGCGTGGTTTGACCGGCGTTACGGCAAAGTGGTTTGGCTTGGGTTTTGCGCCACCCGAATGGGATGCCTTTCTTCGTTTTTTGAAACCAAATTCAACGCAATTGGATCTTTTGCAGCAAGCAGGATTGCTGAGTCAAAGCGATAAATCTCAAGCTTATGATCGTTTTCGTGATCGGATTATGTTTCCGATTCATGATAAACGGGGGCGCATTGTTGGTTTTGGGGGGCGTGTGATTGATCAAGGCGAGCCGAAATATTTGAATTCTCCTGAGACGCCTATTTTTCATAAAGGCAAAATTTTATATGGCTTGTTTGAGGCGAAAAAACGGCTGCATTCGTTTTTGCGTATTTTAGTGGTGGAAGGGTACATGGATGTGGTGATGCTTGCGCAAGCCGGCATTTATTATAGTGTGGCAACTTTGGGCACGGCAACTACGCCTGAACATATCCGTCTGATCAAGCAGGAATGTCACGAGATTATTTTTTGTTTTGATGGGGATAAAGCGGGTCGCGAAGCAGCCAGTCGTGCATTGAAAGTCTGCCTGCCTTTTATGACGGGTGAATTGGATGTTCGCTTTTTATTTTTACCGGAAGGGGAGGATCCAGATTCTCTGGTGCAGCAAGAGGGTAAGGCTGCCTTTGAAGTGCGCCTGAATCGAGAGCCCCTTTCTCTCTATGATTTTATGATTCGCAAATTAGATGAAGATCTTAATTTAAAAACGGTGAGTGGAAAATCGCGCTGGATTTTAAGGTTTAAGCCTTTTTGGAAAGAATTGCCGGAAGGGCCCTTTAAAAATTTTGTCTTGGATTCTGTGGCCCAGCGCTTTGGTTTTCGCTTTGAGCAGATGCAGAATCAATTAGAATCCGTTGCAGAAGAAGCGGCGGCACCTGAGGCTGAACGCCAGTTGAGTCTGGAGGAAAAAGCACTGGCTTTGCTGGTTCAAAATCCAGATCTTGCGCAAATGCTAGCCCCTGATCATCATGTCGACATTCCCTTGTTGGAGGAATTGATTCAGGCTTGTCAAAAAGAAAGTTTTAAAAATACAGGCCAGGCGATTGAGTATTTTCGAGAGCATGTTGAATTTGACTTGTTCAATCAGCTGGCTTCTCATCCGTACCCTAGCTTGATTGATGATGTGAAGCAGGAGTGGCAGGCGCTGATGGCAAAATTAATTTGCAATCAGGAGTCTGAGTTGGATGCTTTGTTGGAGTTATCAAAAACGCGGGATCTCAATGCGGATGAAAAGCGGATTTTACTTAGTTTGTTGCAGCAGGGTAAGCGATAGTGGTATGATTTGGATTGGTTTAGCGGAGTAAGATGATGAAAGCGGTACAGCAATTTTTTAAAACCTTTATTTTGTGGGAGCTCTTGATGGGTTTAAAGCTCACGGGGCGGCATTTATTTTCTAAAAAAGTGACCATTCAATATCCGGATGAAAAGACGCCCATGTCTCATCGTTTTCGCGGCCTTCATGCCTTGCGACGGTATCCTAATGGTGAAGAGCGGTGTATCGCTTGCAAGTTGTGTGAGGCGGTTTGTCCTGCTTTGGCCATTACGATTGAAGCCGGTCCCCGTGAATCCGATGGTTCGCGTCGTACCACATCTTACGAGATTGATTTGTTCAAATGTATTTTCTGTGGTTTTTGTGAGGAATCCTGCCCTGTAGATTCGATTGTAGAAACCCGTGTGCATGAATATCACTTCGAAAATCGGGGTGAAAATATCATGACCAAGCAAAAGTTGCTGGCTATAGGTGATTGGCAAGAAGCCCAAATTGCTGAAGATCGGGCGCTTGATCGCGCATATCGGTAGGCGTGGATGAATTTTTTTGAAGATTCAATCGACTCGCCTTTGTTTATTCGTCGCTATGATGCTGCAACGCGCACGGTGCTGACTTCACTGGGGCCTTTTTCTCAGCCTATGGTTTTGTTTAATGGAAAAGCGTTGTCGGAAATTCTGCCCGAAAATGCAGAAGATTTAACCGTGGCGCATATCGAGCAGCTTGCTGCATTCAAGCCCGAAGTGATTCTGTTGGGGACGGGTGAGATCCAAATTTTTCCTGCGCCCTCGCTTTTGGCTTCCCTCTATCCAGCCCGCATTGGGATTGAAATGATGACCACCGATGCAGCCTGCCGGACCTTTAATATTTTAATCAGTGAAGGTCGCAATGTTTTGGCTGCTTTGTTTGTTTAAGCGAAAAAACTTGCAAATATGGCATATTTTGTTAAAATTCAAAGCTGTAGATTTAAAAAGCTTGAAGGGTTAAGGAAAAATATGCCTGTTGTGGTTTTGCCGGATGGAAGTGAGCGTTCGCTTCCGGAAGGAGCAAGTGGTTTGAGTTTGGCTGAATCGATTAGCTTAAGTTTAGCAAAGGTTGCGCTGGCTGCAGAAGTGAATGGTCAGATTTGCGATCTTTCTATGCCCTTGCCTCATCATGCAAAAGTGCGCTTAATCACCCTGAAAGATCTAGATGCGCTTGAAGTGATTCGTCATTCAACGGCGCATTTGTTGGCGCAAGCTGTGAAGCAGCTCTATCCAAAAATACAGGTTACAATTGGCCCGGTGATTGAAAATGGCTTTTTTTATGATTTTGCAGTGGATGCGCCTTTTTCGGAAGAAGATCTGGCTAAAATCGAAAAGCGGATGAAAGAATTAGCAGCACAAAAAATTCCAGTGAGCCGTCACATTTTATCGCGTAATGAGGTCATCGCTTTTTTTGAAAACAGGGGTGAAAAATATAAAGCTGAAATTATTCGCGATATTCCAGAGTCAGAAGCCTTATCTTTGTATACACAAGGAGATTTTACGGATTTATGTCGGGGGCCGCATGTGCCACATACCGGATTTTTAAAGTCGTTTAAACTCATGAGTGTGGCAGGGGCCTATTGGCGTGGTGATTCTAAAAATGCAATGTTGCAACGCATATACGGCACAGCCTGGCGTAATGATGAAGAGCTCAAGCAGCATTTATTTATGTTGGAAGAAGCGGAAAAACGCGATCATCGCAAAATTGGCAAGGCCTTGGATTTATTTCACATACAGGAAGAAGCGCCGGGTATGATTTTCTGGCATGAAAAAGGCTGGATTATTTGGCAGGTCATTGAGCAATATATTCGCTCCAAACAAAAGGCGCAAAATTATCAGGAAGTGCGTACGCCACAAGTCGTTGATTTATCTCTCTGGGAGCGCTCTGGTCATGCGGATAAATATTTAGAAAATATGTTTCTCACGCATTCAGAAAAGCGAGATTATGCGCTGAAGCCCATGAATTGTCCTTGTCATGTTCAGATTTTTAATCAGGGGATTAAAAGCTATCGGGATCTGCCGATTCGTTTTGCTGAGTTTGGGTGTTGTCATCGGAATGAGTCCTCTGGTTCGCTGCATGGTTTGTTTCGCGTACGGAGTATGGTTCAAGATGATGGACATATTTTTTGTACGGAAGACCAAATTGAATCAGAAGTAGCGCATTTTATGCAAAACGCATTTGACGTGTATACGACATTTGGTTTTACGGATATTCAAGTTAAAATTGCAACGCGCCCTGTCCATCGTATCGGTCATGATGAGATTTGGGATAAAGCGGAGCGCGCTTTGGCAGATGCCCTGCTCAAAAATAAAATTGAATTTGTATATCTGCCTGGTGAAGGTGCTTTTTACGGGCCAAAAATTGAAATGCATTTGCGTGATTCCATTGGCCGTCAGTGGCAATGCGGGACGTTTCAGGTTGATTTTAATATGCCCATGCGCTTGGGTGCAGAATACGTGGCGGAAGATAATACGCGTAAAATTCCCGTCATGCTGCATCGCGCGACCTTGGGTTCGTTTGAGCGTTTTATTGGGATGTTGATTGAACATCATGCGGGACATTTCCCAGTATGGTTGGCCCCTGTTCAGGTAGTCGTGATGGGGATTACCGATCATCATCAAGCCTATGTGACGGAGGTTTCAACGATCTTAAAACAACAGGATATTCGCGTGATTGCAGATCTGCGTAATGAAAAAGTGGGTTTTAAAATCCGTGAACACAGTATGCAAAAAGTGCCTTATCAGATTGTTGTGGGCGATCAGGAAGTTCAAAGTAATACCATTTCAGTTCGTACTCAGAAGGGCGAAGATTTAGGCGTCATGAGTTTGGCAGACTTCGTGACAAAGATTCAAAAACAAAAGGAGATTCACCATTAAAAATGATGATGATAAAACGCGGATCAATCGACATATTCGTGCATTGCAAGTTCGCCTAATTGGCGCCGAGGGTGAGCAAGTGGGCGTTGTGCCACTGCGGGATGCCTTAGCTCAAGCCGAAGAGGCCGGTTTAGATTTGGTAGAAGTCGCTGCAGATGCAACACCCCCCGTTTGTAAAATTATGAATTACGGTAAATATTTGTTTGAATTGAACAAGCAAAAACATGCCGCTAAAAAGAAGCAAAAGCAAGTTCAGATCAAGGAAGTGAAGTTTCGTCCTGTGACTGAAATTGCGGATTATCAAGTCAAATTGCGTAATTTGATTCGCTTTTTGGAAGAGGGTGATAAAT
>CANJQG010000016.1 GCA_947476405.1 Thiotrichales bacterium | reverse complement strand
GCACCCTTGATGACACCTGATAATCCAGCAGGGTTTGGTGCGCAGGAAGAGCAAATTCGGCGGGCTAAATTATTCTGCCAGGAATATGGATTGTCAGATTTAAGTCAGCTTATTCCCACTATTTTGGAGCGACTGGGCGTGTTAGTCGACTTTATCAGTGCTCGGGCGAGGGCTGGAGATCCTTTCTATCAAAAGGCAATTGATGAGGGGCATTGTGAATTATACTTGGCGGATTGTGAATATATTCGGCGAAATTTTGAAAGTATATAAAGTGGAGGGTATCAAATGAAACATCGGGTATCAGTTGTCAGCAAAGAATATGCGTCGCGCATGAAACAAGTTGTACAGTCATATGTAGAGGACAAACAATTCATGGGCTCTATTCTTGTCGCCCAAAAAGGGCAGGTATTACTAGACGAGGGATATGGATTCGCTAATCTCGAATGGCAAATACCCAATTCGTCAATGACAAAATTTCGTTTAGGCTCGCTGACGAAGCAGTTTACAGCGGTCGCTATTTTATTGCTGGAAGAGCAAGGTACGCTAAAAATAACGGACCTGCTTAATCAATACATACCCGATGCGCCTTCTGCTTGGAATGAGGTTACAATTTTTCATTTGTTAAATCACACATCCGGGATTCCAAATTATACCAAATTTCCGGATTTTGCTGCATTTGCAAGTAGTGCAAAAACGCCTGAACAGCAGATCGCGTATTTTCGCGACAAACCATTAAAGTTCGAACCTGGATCAGACTTTGAATATAACAACTCAGCTTATGTCCTGCTTGGCTACCTGATTGAAAAGCTGAGTGGTCAAAGCTATCAAGACTTTATTGTGCAAAAAATCTTCAAGCCACTTGAAATGAATGATTCTGGTTACGACTCTCATTCGGAAATCCTATTGCACCGGGCATCCGGTTATGAAATCACCCCCAATGGCCTTCGCAATACAGGTTATCTCGATATGAGCATCCCTTATGCAGCAGGCTCCCTTTACTCAACCACGCAAGACTTGCTGCGCTGGCACGAAAAATTATTCGGAGGGAAAATTATTTCGCCGCAATCGCTTAATAAAATGATACAGCCATTTAAAAACACTTATGGACTCGGGGTAAGCACCCTATCAGTAGATGGGCATAAAGCAATCACTCATGGCGGTGCCATCAGTGGATTTAATACGTTTATGATCTATTTTCCCGAAGACAAGCTCACTATCATCGTTTTAGCCAATCTCATTGCATTAGGTTTTGTTCCACAAAGTATTGGCTTGAACATTGCAGAATTAGTTTATAACAAATCTGTGACGCCACCATCAGAAAGAAAAGAAATAGTGCTGTTACCTGAAGCGCTGACCAAATTCATCGGCTCATACACCATCACACCGGTAAACATTTACTACAAAACGCAAACATCTACCTTAGTGATTTATGTAGAAAACGATCACTTAACTGCTCAAATAGAAAATCAGTCTAAAGTCCAACTATTCCCTGAGTCAGAAACAAAATTTTTCAGCAAAATACCGGATGTCCAAATTGAATTTTTTAAGGATAAGCAAGGTAAGGTTTCTCAGCTGACTTTACACCAGGATGGAGAAGAGTCAACCGGGATGAAAATCCTTTAAAAGTCTATTCATTTTTATAGCTCCAGTTAGGTAGGTGTCCACCCACCCTGATCTACGATTTTTGCCTCATCTGCACCTGACCAAGGTGGCATCGTAACGCATAGAAAAACTAGATCAGCTGCGGCATCGCTGCGATATTGAAATTGAGCACCCACTGGAATTTCAATGGTGGCGCCTGTTTCCAAAGGGGTGATTTCTTCATGCCCGTCCATTTTGCGCCAAATCGCACCTTTACCCGATAAGACATGCCAAAATTCACTGACGGTTTTATGCTGAACAGCTAGGGTGATTTTACCTGCTTTCAGTGTGCAATGAGCGATTCCGCCCAGATGACTATTCATCAGGAGGCGTACTTCTGCACCTGCTGGCGATGTGTGCTGATATGTCTCAGGGATTTTGAGGAGGGTTTGCACGGTCTGGCTCCTGTAGTTTAATTTCGATGCGCTCTTTGCCGCCGCCGATATTCACGCGTTTCAGATTGACGAGGCCGACTTCAGCAGTGGATTTTACATGTGTGCCCCCGCAGGAGACTTTCGAGAAGCCTTCGATTTCCCAATAGCGGCGCTGGGTTGCTTCATCGGTATAGCCTTTTTTGATAGGGAGATCCCGCTCAATAATCTGGTTGTATTCGGCGAGGATTTCTGGAAAATGGCTTGAAATATTTTGGTTGTGAAAGAAGTCAATGCGCGATTTTTCTTCTGAAATGTGGGCGCCGATTTTTTCTAGATTTAGCTTGTGAGTAACGATTTCCAAAATCAGCTCTGCGGCAAAATGGAGGCGCATCAATTTGTAGCGACGTTTCCAGTCAATTTCCATGTAGATGGGATCGCCTGATTTTAGAGTGTGGTCAGCAGGGAGGGTGTAGTAAATCAGGGTATCGACTATTTCTGAGCCCAGGATAGGAAAGCCGCCAATCTGACCTGCATCACTTTCTTGTCCACCACAAAACGAAAAGGCAATGGTTTCATCCAGTAAAACTCGGTCGCCATCCACAGCGGTGACTTTGGTGTTGAGTTGGGTTTGGTAGGGATTTTCCCAGAAGACTTTTTTCATGGCAGATCATTTGTGTATTCGATTGGGATATTATACAAGGAGGCAATCTCAATAGGGAACTAAATTTTCTTGTCAGGAAACACTCAAAGATTTTACCGCATGAAAATCCTAGATGAAAATATGCCGATAAAATCCTCGGATAAAAATCAGCACCGTATGCCCCCTCAATATTTAAAAAAGCGTTCCATAAACTGGCGGTTCACTTGATATATCCCTGCATGGGTGCTTGCCCAGGTGTTTTGTTTAACAGTAAAGCCCACCGTGGCCAAAGCTTTGTGTAAACTTAAAAGTGGCAGCAACGCCTCATATTCAGGAAGGGGGCGAATACTGATATATCCAGCGAGAAAGCTTTTTTTATGGTGTGGGTCAGCGGCCCAAGTTCCATATTCTAGCGAACACAAGTCCTCTTCTGCAAAGCTGGCACGCCCTGAGGCCCAGTCAATAATCCCTTGCAGTTTTCCCTCATTGATAATGATATTGCCAGGGCGAAAATCTCGATGAATGATACAGGGGCCATCTACGACCTTCAACAAATCGATATGGGTCTTATAGTATTGGTGGCATTGCTTTAACAGACTGTCGGGCAGATGATTGCTACTCTCAGCAAATCCTTCCTCAAATTTTTGCATAAAATAAACACGTGGGTCTGAGTTTAAATCTTCAGGCTGAGTCAAGTCTCCAAAAGCACTTGCGCCATGGAGATGAATCCGTGCTAATAGCGATCCCAGTTCATAGGCCAAAGCGGGGGTAAAATCTGTTATTTGAAGGAGTCTGCCAGGTAGATATTCCATGAGAATTGCACCAGGCAGATCTGGTTCGGGCGGTATTAATTGAACAATCTGCGGTACAGGCAATTCTCCTGCAAAATACTTCAAAAAGTAGGCCTCCCGTAAATAATCTGAAGGGCGCGTGCATATTTTTAAAATAAGCGGGGTGCCCGTAGGCGGTGTGATTTTATAAACAATCGCAACCATCGCATCTTCATGCTCGATGCGCGAGAAGAGAGCATGAGGTAAATTAAGGCGTTGCTGATAGATGGCGAGGAGTTCATTCATAAAAAAGTGCGGCACTCTATATAAAAATATAGTTTACGTCAGTCCGTACATTGTGACAAGGCTCAATTATTCCAAAAAATGATCATGAATCGACGATGATTCTGAGCGTCTTATCGCCTTTATTTCGACCAAATTCTAAAAAACAACCAAAATAGCCAATCTGAAATTACCTCAAAAAAACTCCAAAAATGCAAAAAATGACACAAATTTTTGGGCCATCAAAAAATATTAAAAATCCCATTTCGCTGCAAACCTTTATTCACAAGGCTTTGAGTCTGTTCGGAGAATAATCAGTTTTTTCTACCCCCTGCAAGTGCAAGCAGAAAGTGCTTTCGTTTTAGGCGGTTACGACCTGTATTTGAAATATTCTATAGTTGTGGTTGTCGAACAAAATTATTTAACGGAGACGATCATGAACAAATACGAACTTGAATGCACTATGAATTTATCAGGCTTTGGGGAGTGCTTTGACTTCCTGGGGGTTGATGCAACCGACTTTTCTGTAACGGATGAAGCCCTAATGATGGAGGAACGTGTGCAAACTTTCCAAAAATCCATCCGTCGCAGAAAAGATTTTTTAGAGCTGGAAGAGCTGAATGCGTTCAGTGAATTGGATTTTAACGACGATCGGCGGTTTGTATGATGAACAATCTTACTGCCCGTATCAAACAGCTTGAGGAAGCTTGCGGGGAGATTATTCTCAATCCTCTGCGTGATCCTCTGGTGACGGAATTGATGCTGAATCCCGATAGTATCTTGTGGATTGAACATCGACAAAATGGCGTCATTCAGGCAGGGGAAGTCTCGCCAGGTCAGGCTGAACGAATCATTCGTAAAATCGCGGGGATTGTTGAGGCCGAGGTTAATTATGACAATCCGATTTTGGAGTGCGAGTTTCCAATTGATCATTCACGCTTTGAAGGAGTTTTGCCACCGTTAGTCAAGCGTCCCAGCTTTACGATTCGTAAAAAGGCTGAGGCCGTCTACACCTTCGATGACTATATTCGCAAAGGCGCACTGACAGCCGAACAGGCCAAAGTCATTCGTCAGGCGATTGCAGAACGCAAAAATATCCTCGTCTGCGGTGGGCCTGGCACAGGTAAGACTACCTTTGTGAATGCCTGCATTTATGAACTCACTAAGATCGCACCTGAGTCAGAACGGTTGCTGATTCTGGAGGATGTGCCTGAGCTGCAATGTTCAGCTAAAAACGTGGTGCAGATGGTGACCAATCGCATCATCAAAAATCCTGTTGATCTGCAAAAGCTAATCTTTGTGGCTATGCGTTCCAGGCCCGACCGCATTCTGATTGGCGAAGTCCGTGATAAAGCCATGCTGGATTTAATGAAAGCTTGGAATACGGGCTGCCCTGGCGGAATTGCGACTGTTCACGCCAATGACACGCACTCAGCCGTTCAGCGCTGTTTATCTCTGGCTGAGGAGGCAGGCGTTGAAAAGCCCATCTCTCTGCTATTGGAAACGATCGATCTGATCGTCGCCATTGAACGCAACAATTTTACTCTTGAGCGCAGAGTCAAAAACATTTCAAGCCTGGAGGGTTATGACCCTCTGACCCAGAAATTCTCATTCAAAGAATTGAACTGATTAAACAAACCAACCACCAACCAAGGAGACTACAAATGGACTACAACAGAGACGCTAATCAAGACGATTTATTAATGGCTTGGGAGCTGAACACCAACAAAATCGTATCACTATTGGAGGCCACACTGCTTTTACGCTTGCGTATTCAGCAATGTGTTCCAGAGAAGGATTTCTCAGATGCGATTTTGATGGATTCGCTCAAAGGCAATCTTAAGCAGTTGAATGCCATGGGGAGGATTCGCCATGCCGTTTAAACAATTTGTATTGAAAAAAATCCCATCCACAACACAGGAGTATCCAGTTATGAATATCAAAAAAGTCACCTTTTTAAATCGAGTTGCCAACTTGATTCCAAAGGCAATCTGGTCAATGTCTCTGTTGCTTTCAAGCAATTTCTGTTTTGCAGCAAAGGCGGACGGCTATCAATTCACGGGGGCACTTTACAACATCATGATGGAGTTGCAGGGCCCGCCAATCATGATCATCACCGCAATTGGCATTATGGCCGCAGGCTTTTTCTGGGTGTTTAAGGGCCATGACGTCGGCATGAAACAGGTGGTCAGTGCGATGATTGGCGGTGGCTTAGTTCTATCAGCGCCCAGCTTGATTCTACTGGTGCCTGGTATCACTGGCGCAATGATTTAAGGAGGGCTCAAATCATGCGCGGAACAAAAATGTCGATCAATCGGGCGCTTTCACGGGAGATGCTATTTTTTGGCGTCGATAAAGCGCCCCTCTGTCTGTATGGGCTGATTGCGGTGCTAATGATTTATGTCACCCGCTTTAGCTTCCCTTATGTATTGGCTGGGCCTTTAGTTTTCTGCTTCTTTCATGCGATTGCCGTGTGGGGATTCAAGAAAGACCCCAAGATCGTAAAAGTCTTAGCCAATCACTTTCGCTACAAGGGATTTTATCAGTCCGTGAGCTTTGCCAGAGCCAGAGTCAGCGCCCAAAAAATCACGTCCATCCCCGCCGTCTAACCCAAGGAGAACGACTCATGACAAACCCTATAAACCAAATCACCCAAATTGTAAGGGCCGCATTTCGGCCCTTGGTGAAAACCAGCAAAACCCGAACAGCACTTCACAAAAAAGGCGAGCAAGTGGGCCTCAACGAATTGCTGGGCTATCTCATGTATTTCGAGCCAGGCACTATTCTGATGAAAGATGGTGCCTTCATGGCGGTCTTTGCTTATCGCGGCCCTGATGTCGAATCATCGACGGATAGCGAATTAGATCAAATCGTTCTGACCCTGAATCACGCCCTAAAAATGTTAGATTCAGGTTGGATGGTCGAGTTCAATCTTGTCCGTCTGCAATCGAACGAATATTTGTCAGGACAAAGCTTCCCTGATCCAGTATCCGCGCTGATTGAAGATGAGCGCCGCTCGCAGTATCAAACCGAAGGCGTGCATTTTGACACCTTAACCTATCTGACTCTGACTTATTTGCCAGATCGCCAGCTCAAATCATCGATCAAGCGCTTTTTTATGGAATCCGATCAGCCGATTAAAGATGTCACCATCAATGACCTCCATAAGCGTTTTGAGGAAAAGATCTCTGCTGCAATGGATGTCTTGACCAAATATCTGCGCGTCGATCGTCTGATTGGAAAAAACCTGCTGACTTATATGCACTATTGTCTAACGGGTCAGAGCCAATCAGTTCAGGTGCCACCTGTCGCATTATTCCTGGATTCCTATCTCAGTCACGAAAATTTTGTGGGTGGGATCAGACCCAGGATCGGCAATAAACATATCCGCGTGATCAATGTTTCCGAATATCCTTCCGAAGTCTATCCGACGGTGATGGAGTTTTTGAACAGCATGCCCATGGTCTATCGCTGGTCGCTGCGCTTTATCCCGCTGTCACAAGCAGGCGCAGAGGAAAAACTCAAAGCCATTGGACGCGGTTGGTATCAAAAAGCATTGGGTTTTAAAGGCATCGCACGTCAGGCATTCGGTGGTCAACCCACGCTTGAAAATGGCGATGCTGCGGACATGGTTGCTCAGATCGATCGCGCCAAGAACCTTAACTCTTCAGGCGTAGTGCGCTTTGGCTATGTGACGAATGTCATCGTATTGATGAATGACGATGCCAATAAACTGGAAGAGGAAGTGCGCATGGTTTCGCGCGGACTGCAACAATTGGGCTTTATGGTGAAGGACGAAGACTATAACTGCATCGATGCCTTTTTGGGTTCGCTTCCAGGCCATGGGGAACGCAATATTCGCAAGGTCTTGCTCAATTCGTATGAATTGTCCTGCATGGCCCCAGTCAGCGCGATTTATCAGGGTGAGCAATTCTGCCCATGCCCCTTTTATCCTGAAGAGTCACCTCCTCTGTTTTACTCAGCGACGCAAGGCGCAACACCGTTTAGATTCAATATCCATGTGGGAGATCTCGGACATACGATGATTATCGGCCCTACTGGTTCAGGTAAATCCACTTTCTTGGGCTTGCTGATTGCGCAACACCGCAAATACAGGGACTCACACGTCTATGTTTTTGACAAAGACAACTCTAATAAAGTGGTCACATTGTCTTTGGGTGGCGATTATTACGATGTCGGCCAAAATCACAGCATCAGCCTCGCGCCATTATCCCACATTGATGATCCAGAGGAATTCGATTGGACTTTAGGTTTTATCGAAGACCTGCTGATTCTTCAAGGCCAGGCACCCAGCCCAGAGGAAAAAGCCGAAATCAGAGATGCACTTAACAACCTGAAGGATTCCAATAAAAACACCTGGAATTTAGCGGGGCTAGCTGATCTGATCCAGGATACCAAAATACGTAAAGTACTCGATGTCTATACGGAGTCTGAGGCAATGAGTTCGCTGATCAATGCAACGACAGATCAAATCAATATGAGTTCATTGATGGCTTTTGAAATGGGCTGGTTATTGGATCAGAAAGAGGCTTTTTATTTGCCAGTGATTGACTATCTGTTCCGCGTTTTGTACCGCCAATTTAAAAAACGTCATCCCGCCTTATTGGTTTTGGATGAGGGCTGGCTGTACTTGGACAATCCCTACTTTGCCAAAAAGCTGAAGGATTGGTTTAAAACGCTGCGCAAATTCAACGTATCCATTGTGATTGCAACCCAGTCTTTACAGGATGCGGCCAAGTCTGCAATCAGTTCTGTATTGCTCGAATCCTGCAAAACGAAGATCTATTTGCCGAATGATTCCATGACCGATGAATCCAAGGCCATGTACCAATTCTGCGGACTCAATGATCGCCAAATTGAAATCATCGGCAGTGCTAAACCCAAACGTGATTATTACGTCATGTATCCCAATGACAAGCGCCTCATCACGCTGGGTTTAGGCGAGTTGACGCTGGCCTTTATCGGAATCTCCAAAAAAGAGGATATAGCCTCTTTTATGGAAGTCTATGACCGCAGCAATCCCAATTGGATTTCAACCTGGTTAGAGCGTAGAGGTCTCGCCACTTGGAGTGCCCACTTCAATCAACATTACGCGGAGGTGAATCATGCGTAAAAAAATAACAGTCGTCCTCTCGGCGCTCATCCTTTTTGGATGCGTCGAGAATGCGGAGGCGTTTTTGGTGTTTGATCCGGTCAACTTTGGGAAGAATGCAATCACCGCATTGCAAACCACCCAAATGGTTTTGCAGCAGGTGCAATCCTATCAAACCCAATTGCAGCAATATGATCTGCAATTAAAAAACATCAAAAACTTTGGGAGTTTTACCTGGCAGGATATGTCGCAAACGCTGGCTAATCTTGGGAGTGCGATTCAAACGGGGCAGTCCTTGGCGTATTCCATGTCAAATATGGATTCAGCGTTTAAGGCAATGTATCCAGGTTATCAATCCCCGCAAAACTACCAGCAGTCCTATCAAAACTGGTCAACCAGCACCTTGGATACGGTGCGCGGGGCTCTGGACTCGATCTCACTCCAAGCATCCGATTTTGCCACGGAGGAACAGACCATCAACTCTTTACGCGGTCTTGCCAATAATCCGACGGGCCAATTGCAGGCGGTTCAGATGGGAAACATGCTTGCAGGTGAAGGCGTCAATCAACTCGAAGAACTGCGCCAGTTAGAAATGACGCAGATCAACAGCCAAAACAGTTATATGGCGTATCAGGTGCAAAAAGATCAGTCCCAGGAAAGTGAGGATAACGACCTGATCAACGGCATGAATAGCACCTATCCGCAATATCAAAACCAAAACGGTTTTGGCCCTATGCAACCCTTTGGCCAGTAGGAGAACATCATGCAAATGCAAATCTTTGACACGATGACCAATGAGTATCTTCAGGCGACCCAGCACTGGTTTACGCAGGTGGAAGCTGCCGGAATGACGCTCATGGTGATCCTGCTGGTGATTCAGCTCACCTTAAAGTTGAGCAAGGCCATTATGACTGGGGAGGGCAATGCGGTAACGATGATGGTTCATTCCATCAAAAATATCGTACTGCTTGCGGTTCTCTACTACCTCATGACTAATGCAGGGACGTTACTGCCCAAGCTCTTCAATTCGTTTTCACAATTGGGAGTTGCGGGCTCAACGATTACCAGTCTTGATCCATCGAGTGTAGTGAGTGAAGGCCTAGCCATCGCAAGCGCCATTCTGCAAAGCTTTAACGGCTGGGGAGTGCTGACTGATATCGCTTTTTCATTCTTCGGCGTCTTCTGCTGTATTGCTGTCGTGGTCTGTTATGGCCTGATTGCGGCGGAGCTCATGATCACGTTGATTGAGAGTTATTTTTTAGTCGCAGTCAGTGCCTTGTTTATTGCCTTTGGCGCAACCAGTTACACCCTCCCGATGGCACGTGAATATATCGGGATGACGGTGGCTGTCGGCATCAAACTCATGATGCTGTACGTCATGATTGCAATCGGAGTGCAATTGGGGAGTGATTGGGCGCAATTGATCAATCAAGCGACTCAAGCAAAAGACTGGTCAACATACCTCGGTGTCGCAGTGGGCTCAATCATTTATTACCTGATTGTAAAAAGCGTTCCCTCCAAAATCGCATCAGCGGCCTCGCACTCTTTTGCAGTCAGTCACACGGACAGTATAGCGGGTGCAGCCACAGGCAGCGTTGCTAAAACTATCGCAGGAGTTTCGATGGGAATGGGAGCAATGGCTTTAGCTAAAACTGCGGTACATGCAACAGGAGATAGTGCTAATTGGTTGCACGGCAAAATGTCGAGCTTTTTGGGTAATGGAAGCAGCAGCGGCCTTGATGGCGCGGCTGGCAGTGTGCAAGGCATTGGCAACCAATCATCGAGTCTTGCCTCAAGCATGCTGACCCATTTTGGCAGCAGCCATTCAGGCAATAGCGGAATGTCAGATCTATCCCCTGGTAGCGGTGGAAAAAGTGGAGGCAGTCTCATCACGCCTTCAGTGATTCACCTGCCAGGGCCAGAGTCAGCGAATCGTAAAGGTCAAAGTGATTTGTTCGCCACCAGCAATTAACAACCAAAGGAGATAATGCTATGAACCACAAACTAAAGATAAAAAGCATCCTGGAGAAGCTAAATCTAGGACGCTATGTCATGAAGAATCAACCCAAAGCCGATGCGGCGTTGGTCAAGGATATTGACAAAGACAGCCCGTATGTCAAAGGCCGTATGGCTTGGGATGAACTTTACGGTAGTACGGCAACGCAACTGGAAAATAGTCATCGTCTATTGGCTTGCCTCTGCGCCGTGATTTTAGGTCTGGGATTGATTTGCTGGCACGTTGCCAGTCAGTCAAAAATTCAGCCTTACATTGTGCAGGTGACCAGCAATGGTCAAGTCATCACAGGAATGCAGGCGCAGAGCTTTAGCAGCAGCGATATCCCGCAAAGTGCAATTGAAGGAGTGCTCTACAAATTCATGCTGTATGCACGCGGGGTCACGGGTGATCCTGATGTAGATCAGGATGACATTTACGCCGCACAAGCACTGACGACAGGCGATGCCTTCACCACACTGAGCAATTACTACCAGCAAAATAACCCGCTGATCTTGGGTAAAAACCAAAAGGTCACGATCCAAGTCCAGTATGAAATTCCACGGACGGCGAACACTTATGAAATCGCGTGGCAGGAAACTACCACGACTTTAAGTGATCAGCCTGTTAGCCAAAAGAATTTTATAGGGGAAATCACCTACAAAATCGGCGATGTCAAAGATATCAAGTACAACCCCTTGGGCATCTACATCACCAATATCACCTGGACTCAACAAATCTAACCCCCACCACCTATAGGAGATAACACCATGAAGATACAAAACATTCAAAAAACGCTATTAGTTTTGGGCGTCAGTGCTGCATTAGTGGGTTGTGCGAGCAATCCCGCTCATCAAACCTTTGCGCCTGCAACAGAGGTCATCACCAAAACAGTGGCGGTGCCGATCCAAACGCCTGATGCGATTGATGCAAGTTTTAACTATGGCAGCAATCCTGACTTGGTGGCAGCCTACCAAAGCTACCAAAAAACAGGAAAGGCCCCCAATGTTAGCACCAATGGCTTTGAAGGTTTTGCCTACGATCCCTCACAGCAAATCTACCTTGCTTGCGAACCCTTGCATATTTGCACCGTCTTATTTCAAGAGGGAGAGCTCATCAAGGATTTATCCCTTGGAGATACTGCCAATTGGGATCTCAAAACCATGTTGGTCGGTGGAACTTGGCCTGATGGTGCAGAATTATTGGTTATCAAACCCAAGACAGCAAACCTTGCGACAAATCTTGTTATCACGACCGATAAGCGGATTTATAACATTGCACTTTTGACCTCCAGTACCAACTATGTGCGTCAAGCCGTGTTTTATTATCCAAGCGACACCGATTCGTCGATTCAAGCCGCAACTAATCAGGCTTTGAAAGAGCGGAGCCAGCAAAGCCAAAACGTAGTAAGTGCGATCAACAGCAGCACGAACATCAGCCTGAATCAGGTCAGCTTTAACTATTCCATTTCAGGGGATAGCCCAAGCTGGAAGCCTGTTCGCGTTTTTGACGATGGCACCCACACCATTATTCAATTCCCCAGCACAGTGCAAAGCAGCGTTTTACCTGTCTTGTTTGTTTTGAATCATGGCGAAAACCAGCTGGTGAATTTCCGCAAAAAAACAGAGAGCGACGGCACCGTTGATTATGTGGTCGATCAGATCTTCACAAAAGCAGTGCTGGTGTCAGGCGTGGGGATGGATCAAACCAAAGTCGTCATCACCAACAACAATCTCGACCATTCCTGGTTCTAACCCACCCTAAAATAGGAGCAGAAATCATGACGAAAGACTACAAAGATATCAGCCTTCAAGATTTAATTCTTGAGGAACAAAAGCCAGTGCAGGTTGAGGAGCCTGCTATTGAGCCCCAAGATGAAAGTATTTTGCCGACACCGCCGACAGGCACACGCATCAACAAGCGCGGCAAAAACATTATTTTGTTGGCAGGTGCTGGACTCGGGATTTACATCATATGGGCGATATTTCATTTATCGCCCAAGGTGGAGACTGCCAGCCCAAGCGCAGCTGACTCGATGAATATCAGTTCTACATCATTGGGTAAACAACAACAGCAAGGCGATGGGCTGGTAACATCCCTGCGGGTTCAGGCTTATGGATCAGCCAGTACACCGCTTCAAGGGACGCCGGAAGGTTCAGCCACTGCAAACTTGCCGATACCAGCTGGAGCGGTTGCACCACAACAACAGGCCACAGCTCAACAGGCCAATGTGCCAGGCAATCTGTCAACGGTGACGCAAAATCAAAGCAGCCCAAGCCAAGGTTCAAGTTTTGGTGGCTTTGGTGGTGGCAGCGGTCAGCAACAGACACCTTATCAGCAGGCCGTTCAAAACGGCATGCAGAGCGGTTTAACACCTGATGGGTTTCAAACAGGCAACAGCGGATCATCCCAAAATACACCCGCTCAGCCTGCGATGAGTCCTGTCAGTCCTGCTGGGGTGGCGACACCTCAAGCTGCACCCGCTGCGGCCTCTGATAACCAAAACATGCAGGGTGAAAAAAATGCTTTCCTACAGAGTGCGCAATCTCCAAGTCAAAGCACTCTGCAAGGCGGTGTCCAAAACCCAGCATCGCCTTATATGGTTATGGCAGGCTCAGTTATTCCCGCGACTTTAATCACGGGGATTAACTCAGATCTGCCAGGCCAGATTCAGGCGATTGTGTCTCAGAATGTCTATGACTCCAGCACAGGCAATAGCGTTTTGATTCCGCAAGGTGCTCGGTTGGTGGGTCAATATGATTCACAAGTCGCCTATGGTCAAAGCCGTGTGTTAATTGTCTGGTCAAGAATCATCTTCCCGAATGATCAATCACTTGATCTTCAGGGGATGCCTGGCGCTGACTTGAGCGGTTTTGCAGGTCTGCATGATCAGGTGGATAACCATTACATCAGAATCTTTGGTTCAGCATTGCTGATGAGTGTGTTTAGCGCTGGAATGCAGCTGTCACAGCCGCAAACCAGTAGCGTCAACGGCGCATCGCCAAGTAATCAGCAAATTATTGCAGGCGCGATGGGGCAAGAGCTAAGTCAGACTGCGACCCAGATGATTCAGCAAAACCTCAATATTCAACCGACCCTGAATATTCGCCCTGGCGATAATTTCAATGTGCTCGTAACCCGCGATATTCCTTTCAGCGGCCCTTATAACAGCAACGGAGGACAAGGCAATGAATAACTTAAAAACGATCGCAATCAGCACGATTGCAGGTGGACTATTTGCCACTGCTGGAGCAGGCCTCGCAAGAGCATACAAAGCAGATTCAGATCTAGATCTGCTGTATGCAGGATTGTTTGGCATGAGTGCGGGTCTAATTCTGTCTGCCTCAGGCATTCTGATCAGAAAGATCTATCAAGCCTGCGCCAGCGAGGAAATCTCAATCGCAGCATCGAGTTCTGACGCTGAATCTAGTGATGGCGATGAACACGCCAGATACTACTTAAAAAACCTTTTGGACTCCTGGAAAAGTCAGGATGCCGATGAGGAATCGCTTTTAAGTGATAGCTATCCCACCACGCTGTTTTATGGCGCAGCACTGGCCGCTCATACCCAGCACACCACCCACTCATTCACCAAGGAGTAACACACCATGAAAAAACCAAACAACCAAAATCAAAGCAGAAGAAAGGGCAACCTGTTTTCTGCCTGGGTAGGTGAAGGGGCGAATAAATCGTATTCGCCTCAAGAGCGCAGCAAAGCATCCGGCGCTTTTTTAGGACTGGTTATTTTGGCGATCCTCTTAACCTCTGGCACCCGTCTGTACAATTACGAGCATTATACTCATGCAAACAATTCCTTTTTGTCTGATGGCTTTGGCTATCAGCTCAGCATGTTTTTAATGTATGGCGCGTTTAGTCTTGCAGCTGCTGGGTGTGCGTATGTAGTAAGCCAAAAGAGGCGTAAAAAAATGATGTTTGGGGCGACTCTGGCAGCAATGGGGATCTCAGCGCTGACTGTTGTGGCTCTCTTCTTCGGTCTCGACTTTATGACCCTGGCCTTTTACACGCACCAGTCTCATTTAGGCGTTGGCGCATTGTGCAATATGCTCAAAGGTTATTTTGGCGAATATGGCGTTTTGTATGCCATTCCAGCTTTTTTAGCCATGATTTCTTTTGGCATAAAAGGCTTTTATCTGAATCGCCAGGATCAAACCTCGGGAGAGCACGGCACAGCCGCCTATGCAGATAAATATAACCTCAAAGAAATCGGTGCCTATGCCCAAAGCGATGACCAAGGAGTATTGTTTGGCAAAGATGCGAGTGGGAAATTTTTACGCTATCCCATTTGCAACCGTACCATCATATCCTACACAGGCGGCGGTAAAACAGCAGGGGTTGTGATCCCAACATTGTTGACACAAAAGCGCCCAATGTTTATCTATGACTGTAAAGGCGAATTGTGGGCAGTGACGGCACGCCATCGTTGTGAAGTGTTTGGCCATGAAATCGCTATGCTTGATCCGTACAGCATCACCAAAACGCCCGAGTTTATTGCAAATAAACCCGCATACCTCACCACGAAGGTTTATCGCTTAAATCCACTGGATGCGATTCCAAAGGATATCAAAGAGCGCGATGCAGCC
The DNA here is from genome assembly GCA_947476405.1 of Thiotrichales bacterium. Lineage (GTDB taxonomy): Bacteria > Pseudomonadota > Gammaproteobacteria > Francisellales > CACEW01 > JAJZUD01. Next base: position 23,003 of record CANJQG010000016.1, on the reverse strand, counting down.
ATTTCAGCTCTGGTTAAAAGCTTGATGGTCAGAGATGCCAAAAGTCAGAAAGGCGATCATTTCCTGGGGATTGCTGAAACGCTGTTAATGGGCCTGATTGAATGGGTTTTGGCAACACGCGAAAACCCCACGCTGATCATGGTGCATGATATCCTTGATGGTAGCAAAGCCAGCATCAAAAGCCTTTTAGCTGAGATGCGTGACTCTACTACGCTATTGCGCGCTAGATCAGCAGGTGCAAGGGTTTTAAGTGCAGCCAAAGAAGAGCTCGGCAGTATTTTGACCACCACAGGGCAGCAATTGAGTTGGCTATCAGATGTGAATCTGCGCGATCTCGTCTCTGAAACCACATTTGATCTCAAAGATCTAATCCGAGGCAAAATGGACGTGTACGTCTGCATGCCAGACAGTGACCCGCAAGAAAAAGGCCGTGTCTTCCGCATGATCTTATCCTGTGTGCGCAATTTATTGGTACAGAGTCCACGTGCTGAAGTCTCCAAAGAAGCCATTTTGTTCCTATTCGATGAATTAGGACAGTTGGGCCCCTGTGAAGATGTCGTGAATATGTTGCCCATCATGCGCGCCTATAATGCCAAATTCTGGGCAGTATTCCAGGATATCAGCCAAATTCAGGCCTATGGCGATAAGGGTAATCTGTTCATGAGCGCCAGACTGATGCAGTTCTTTGGGATTGGCGATGATGAAACTATCCGGTGGATCTGTAGGCTCGGTGGTCGCAAAACCTATATCACCAGCAGCAATTCGGAGAGCAAAGGCCAAAGCGGTTCCAAAAGCGGCGGTCAATCTCAAAACGAATCAGTCAGCGTGCAGGAATCCGGCGCCGATTTGATTAAGTACAACGAAGTGCGCGAAATGCCCGTTCACAAGCAGATTGTCTTCATCCAAGGCGTGCGCCCCATCGATTGCGAAAAAGTGTATTACCTCAGCGACCCCTTGTTTAAAGGCCGCTATGACCGTAATCCATTGGAAGGTTAAAACCATACATCGAGGAGTCAAAAATGAGTGCAGTAAAAAAAGTAAGATTGCGTCCCAATAGCAAGATCTGGCTCAAGCGCGCTGAATCCTTCCGTATGTTTTTGGAAGAAGGCAGCGAGCGGGCCCATATCATCCCGCCGCAGAATCAGTTTGCCCAAAGCCTCATCGGGCAAACCTGCGCAGAGGCCTATTACCGCAATCTGAGAGAAAAGCGTTATTACCTGTGGCTGAAAAGCGCCGATGCCTATTTTGCGATGCAATCCATGGGCTCACAAACCCACGCATTCAATCGCAGCGGCCCGATCAAATTGATGATGTGTTTGGACTACAAAAAGCTGTATGACGTTTTGTTGTTCGAGTTTCATCAATATCTGACCCGAGCCTGCTTTTGTCGCTTGGCGCAGCACTACAAGGTCAAAAAACTAAACCCGCGCGCTCTGGAAGTTGAGCATCAATCCGCATCTCAGCAAATCAGGGCGCTATTGAAGGAAAATCGCGGCATAGCGATGGAAGATGATTTTAAGGCGCTGTTTGTCTATGCCTACCGCAGCGCCTTAATTGAATTGGCTTTGCACCATAAGGTCAAAGTCGATATTTATGATACGCCCTTATTCACTCTAAGGGCGCTATTGAGAAAGAAGCCTGAGCGTCATCTTTAGCATTAAAAACCCCGAAAAAACCCACCACAACAAATAGGAGCAATTATCATGACAGCACGCGTATTCGTTGGTTCCCTCCCTTATGGCGCAACCGAACTTGATCTTAAGGAATATTTTGAACAAGCCGGAAAAGTCGTCTATGTCAAAATCGTCAAAAGCAAAGAAACTGACCTCAGCCGCGGCTTTGGCTTTGTTGAGATGTCGAACGAAACTGAGGCTGATGAGGCCTTAAAGCTCACAGGTTCACAATTCGGCAACCGCAAAATCTGGGTCAAATTGGCTCGTGAAAATGAAGGCTACAAAGCAAAAGGAGGTAAATAAAATGTTGGATCACAAAATAATTAGGCTCAAGATGGTCAAAGAGTTGACAGGTTTAAGCGATAGCTCAATCTGGCGGCGCGAGCAGGCAGGGGTGTTTCCTATGCGTAGATCTTTGGGCGGGCGTTCTGTGGGCTGGTTCTATGATGAGGTCACCGCCTGGCTTGAAAATACCACCTGTAAAGTCAGGTCATAGCAAGTGATAAAAAAGAGCCCTTTGTTAAGGGCTCTTTTTTTATTTGAGAGACTGTTGGGCATCAATAAAGTCAGACCATTCTTGCATCATTTTTTTGCGCTCATCCAAAAACTGCGCTCGATCATAAGCCGCCACAATTTTATTTGCAGGGGCGTGAGCCAGTTGTCGATCGATGACTTCATGCCGATAGCCCAATTTCTCTTTGATGGTAGACATAGCTAAAGCCCTAAAGCCGTGGCCCGTTGTTTTATCCTTATAGCCCAGGCGACGAATTGCAAACAGAATTGTATTGTTGCTCATCGGCTTTTTATTGTCCCATTGATTGGGTAATACTAAGTCAGAGTACATATTTAGATTTTTTAGCTCACTTAATATTTTCAGTGCCTGTTTAGACAGTGGGACAATATGCGGGCGTCGCATTTTCATGCGTTCAGCGGGGATAATCCATTCTGCATTTTTTAAGTCAAACTCACTCCAGCTTGCCTTTATAAGCTCACTTGTTCTTACAAACGTTAGCATTAAAAGCTTAACCGCTAAACGTGTCTGCACATAGAGTCTAGGCTTGTTTTCGTCTAAGGCTTTTAGAAAGCCTGGCAAGTCTTTTACATCAAGGGCAGAATGATGAGTACCTACAGCAGGTTTTAATGCTCCCGTAAGATCGCTGCCTGGGTTTCGGTCTGCTCTGGAGGTTAAGATCGCATAGCGAAAAATTCGGGTACAATACTGTACCGCGCGGTGAGCCAAAACGTGCGCTTCTCGTTTTTCAATCTTTTTGATCACGTCCAGTAACTCGAGAGGAGAGATTTCAGAGATTGGGCGACTGCCTAGGTCTCGAAAAATATCTGACTCTAATCGGTTTAGGATGTCTTTAGCATGCCTTTCAGTCCAGGTGTGTTTATGGTTGTCATGCCATTCACGCGCGATTGATTCAAAGCTATTTTGTATTTTGATACCAACCATTCGCTTTTCTTGCTTCTTGGCCTGTGATGGGTCAAGGCCTTCTGCGATCATGTCGCGTGCTTCCTTGCGCCTCTCTCTTGCATCAGATAGTCTGATAGCGGGGTAGATCCCTATCGCCAGCTGTCGCTCTTTTCCTCCAATACGATATTTTAAACGCCAGCACTTTGTGCCGTTAGGCTTGACGAGTAAATACATCCCCTCGCCATCCGCTAGTTTATATTCTTTGTCCTTAGGTTGCGCATTTTTGCAGATTAAGTCGTTTAAGCTCATTTTGGGGGCATCCTTAAATCGAGTGTTAGCCGATGCCCCCAATAATGCCCCCAAAAAGTTTGGGCGTCAATGGGCGGACGTGAAGAATGGTGAATATGAGTTTTGTTGATTTTTAAGGGTTTCAAGATGTTTTTCTCCAATTTTGATGATTAAAGAATACTCTTGAAAAGGGTCGTTGGCGGAGGGAAAGGGATTCGAACCCTTGATACGATCGCTCGTATACACGCTTTCCAGGCGTGCTCCTTCAACCGCTCGGACACCCCTCCTGACACAAGCCAAGGATCATATCACATCTTTGCTTTACGGTCTAGATATTTATCCATAAAAAGAGTGCATTTATAGCCCACAAACAGGGTTGTTGCTAAAAAAGCGACGATTAATAGATACCACATGCTGATTGCTCCTAGTAAAAGTGATGTGAGTTTTCATTTACATCTTCTGTATTGAGGGTTTTTTTATCACGCCAGATCATGTGAAAGCCCCAAAATTTATAAATAAAAATAATGACTAAAAAGACCAGTGAGATATAAAACATGCCCATCAAGGTGTATGGGGCAGAGGTCGCATTCCAGAGGGTCAGGCTTTCCGCAGGGCTGATACTGGAGGGTACAATAAAGGGAAATAGGCCCGTTCCGAAAAGGATAATGGTGAACGCAATGGTTGCCCCGCTCAGCCAGAAGGAAAGGGTGCCACGGCCTAATCTGAGTGTGGAGAGAGAGAGTATCGCGAAGAGATAAACAAAAACCACTGCAAGTGCTTTGAGGGGCGATGCGATGATGCTTTGCCACCATAAGCCTGGGCCGATTGCAACGACATTATGCAAAGGATCCAGTGTCGGCTGAGCGGGCATTGCAAGCAGGATATAGCCTGGAATATGCGTGAGCATTAAACCGGCTATCGTCATCATGACTAAAAAGAGCAAGGTGAATTTGCTTTGCAAGGATTGAAAAAACTGTTTCAGATCCGATTCTGTACGGCGATTGAGATAGGCTGAGCCATGCATCAGGCACATGAAGACCGCGGTGATTCCGCAGACCACTGCAAAAGGATGAAATAGGCCAAAAAAATGTCCCAGGTAAAAGGAGCGGAGGGTGATGGGATCATACATAATGGGCAGACCTAAAAAGAGGTTTCCAATAATCAAGCCAAAGCTAAAGATCGGTAAAATGGCGCTGATTAATAAAGCCCAATCCCACGTTTTACGCCAGGTTTCAGAAGGAAGCTTTTCACGATAATCAAATCCAGGTGGGCGGAGGAAAAAAGCCCAGAGAATCGTAAACATCAAGAAGTATAGACCTGAAAAAACAGCGCCGTAAACCGAAGGCCAAATCACAAATAAAGCGCCCCCTGCAAAAACAAGCCAAGTTTGATTGCCATCCCAGGTCGGCGCAATCGTATTAAGAATCAAGCGACGTTCAGTATCATTATCACTGAATTTTTCATGTCGATTCATAAAGGGCATCATCATCGTGACGCCGAAATCAAAGCCAGCTGTGGTGGCATAAATAATCAAAACAGCGCCAACCAACACCCACCAAATCAATTGCAAGACAGGATAGTCAAAAATCATGATGCGTCTCCCTGAGGGTTTGTTTCAAAATGATATTGGCCTGTGCCCAGTACACTTGGGCCACGACGTCCAAACTTAAACATCAAGAAGATTTCAACGATAAATAAAACGGTATAGAACACGCCGAATGCAATTAGGCTCCACGCAACGCTGGATGCGGGCACAGAGGATGAGCCCATAAAGGTAGGAAGAATGCCCCGAATCAACCAGGGTTGACGCCCCACTTCAGTTAAGACCCAGCCTGCTTCTGCGGCGATATAGGGCAGCGGAATGGCGAGAAGCCCTCCCAGGAGAAAAAGTGCAGGTACTTTACGATCACGATGCGTGGAATAATAGAGTCCCGCAAGTAAAATCATAAAGCAACCAAACCAGCAGGCCAGCATGACGCGGAAAGACCAGAACGTAATGAATACATTAGGAATGGTATCGGTTGCGGCCATTTGAACTTGCGCAGGCGTTGCCGTAGCCGGTGTATTGGTATATTGCGTCAGGAGCATACCATAACCAATCACATTGCTATACTGATTAAAGGTTGCTAAGTCTTGCGCAGTGCCAGTTCCCGACCGGAGATTGACTAAAGCTTGATAAGCCAGCGCGCCTTGTTGAATTTTTACTTCATTAGCGAGAATCAAAGGCTTCGCACCTTCCACAATGCCACTCAGAGAATGGGTTGCAATCAGGCTGAGTGCATAAGGAACCTGAATGATCACGCCATAATTTTTTTGCTGTTCCTGATCAGGAAAAGCAATGGGGTACCAAGCTGCAGGAGCCGCTTGTGTTATCCACTGCCCCTCGATGGCGGCCATTTTTTCGGGCTCATCCTGCGCAATCGCAATGCCATTAGCATCGCCGAGGAAAAAGCTAAAAATACAAGAGGCAACGCCCATTCCTGCCGCCAAAGCATAGGAGCGCAGTGCAAAATCAATATCTTGTTTTTTCAATAAATAATAGGAGCTGACGCCAAACACAAACACGGAGGAAACAACCATTCCCGCAAACAAAACATGCCCAAAGCGAATCTGTGCCAATTGTTGCATATACAATTGTACAAAACTGGTCATATGCATGGTCATCGTATGATAATCGAGATAAGAGGCCACCGGATGTTGCATCCAGCTATTCGCGACTAAAATATTCACAATCGATAAGTTGGTACCAAAAGCCATAAAAAAGGTGATGAGTAAATGCGTCCGCGGGCTGACTTTATCCCAGGAGAAGAAAAACAAGCCAAACAGCGTGGCCTCGGTCATAAACGCGGTCACCCCTTCAATCGCAAGCGCTGCACCAAAAGTATCGCCAATAAAGCGTGAGAAATAAGACCAGTTTTGGCCAAATTCAAACTCCATGGTAATTCCCGTCACCACACCCATCGCAAAGTTAATCGCAAAGAGTTTGCCCCAAAACTTCACCATATCCCGGTAAACCGTCTTGCCGGTTTTGAGATAGGCTGCTTCCATAATAAAGAGAATCCAAGATAAACCTAAGGTTAAAGGGACAAACAAAAAGTGATACATCGCAGTCAGCGCAAATTGACTGCGCGCCAGTTCGACAGAGAGTTCAGTCGGAAACATAAAATTCCTCAATTAGGGTGAGAATAAGCGCTACTTTAGCACGCCCAGCCCCGAATCTCAATCCCTATTGATTCTGGCGCAGTGAGCTGATAATGATTAGCATTTAAAAAATAATTCCGCGCCACGTGCAATTTTGTCTCGATTGTGGTATGATGATAATATAAATAAAAATAAGGATTTTGACCATGCTAGATCATACACAAATAGTAACGAATGCCATTCGTGCTCTCGATGAGTTGCAAAGGATTGAGGCAACATTTTTGCCTCATGTTGAAGGCTTTCAGAAAAAGAGTGCGCATAGTGAGAGTTCTGTAGTTCAGTTTTTAAAGTTGGCACAAGATGGATATGATTGGTTGATAAAAGAGCCTGATATTGGTGAGTCTTTGAGAGAAGATTACAAATCAAATAAAAGAAGTTTAGTCAGTTTGTGTAGCAGAATTGACGGCTATTTTATGGTTGATAAAGTTCGAGATTTGAATGAATTCGTCCAGCGTTATCAATGTCCTAAACCAGCTGCTTCTGGTCAGAAAGATAGGGTTGTAAGGCCAACTCCTCATAAAGCTCATGCAGCTTCTTCCGCCGCATTTCTTAGTGCATCAGGGGGAAGTGGCGCAGGCGCTTTTACGCCGAGGACTCCGAGGTCCTAAGCTGGAAATAAGAATGAAATGTTTATAATATATGAATAGCGCTTTAACTAAAAAAGTGAATCTTATGCAAAAAACAATCGCAATTGGCCTTTTCAGTGTTCTGCCTATTTTGGGGCAGGCTGATCAGGTGGCGACTTCGGCTTCGATGAGTGTTTTGCAGGCGCAGCTTAATCAGTTGAATCAGCAAATCAAAGCAGCGCAGCAGAGCTTAACGACGGTGAGTCAGAGTTTTCAGGCGATGCAAGGGCAGTCTCAGATTTTGAAGCAACAGATTGCACAGTATGGCAATACGAATGCGAAGCAGTTTAAGTGGGTGGATGTGAGTGATCATCAAATTCCGGCTCATGCCTTTGTGGCGGTGGAAAATATGGGGAAGCCGCTTTATATTTGTCAGGCACTTTATTCCAATTCTAATGGAAGTGGGTATCCATTGAATAATAGCATCATGATTCCAGGCGTAGTGATGCCGAAAGGTTGTGTGATTACTTATTCCGGACAGGCTTATTTGCAGCCTGATTATGCGGTGTTGACTAGTAATGTCACAGGCGCTTGGATTGCGGGTGATCAAGTTAAAAATGCGTCTCAAAATCGGCCGATTTATCGCTGGGGACCCGCTCTGGATTCTTCTATGATGGGGCCGGGGCCTGTGATGCCGGAATCCAGAAGTCAGCCTGAGCCTTTGTATAATGCGCTGGCATTAGTGGGTGGGCAAGATAATGGCAGTGATACGTATATTTGTCGTGCGAATATTAATGGACTGTATTTTGTGGGGAAAGGCGCGAATAATACTTGTTTTATTGCTGTCGGAGCCTATGAGGCTAATTGGCCCATCTATCAAATCTTGCTGACCCGTCAGCCTTGAAGATTACTGTTTATTCTGATGAAGCAGATAAAACCAGATGAGATTGAGGGCGTTCATCAGCAGCAAGATGAGGGCGACTAATAAAATCATCCCTGTGATTTCAAGACCAAAATAGGTGTTGGAATCATTGAAATTATCACCCAGTGCGGCGATGATGCTACGCGGAATCCAGAGTAAAATCAAACTAATTAAGACTAATCCCATCGTTGAAAAGAAATGCTTTTTGATGAGGGAAAAACTGTAGGACCAGGATTCAAAGGCTTTTTTGTGAGCGAAGATCAAGCTGGGAAGATAAACATAAAAGAGAGTTAGAATTAAAATTCCAGGAAGAAGATAGAGGCCCATGCCCATAAAGGCGAGCAGCCAGAAGGCGATGCCTGAGAGTAAAATGGCAGGAAAGCGGTCTAAAATAGCTTGAAGTGCAAGCTTGAAACTGAGGGGTTTCTTGGCGAGCAGCGCATTTTGGCAGACGAGAATAAAGGAGTTTCCAAAAAGCATCGCTAAGAAAAGCAGGCCTAAATATAAAATAAAAAGACTGGGAGAATTGATCGAGATTTTATCTCCGTCAATGGTACACGTGCTGTTAATTCCAAAAGCTAAGAGTTGATTAATCAATGAAACAATAAAGGCATAAATAAAAGTGCCACGAAAACTCAAACGGACTAAAAGTAGTGCTTTTTTAATTGCATCAAAAAAATTAACTTTGACCATCGCTTGTTGCATGATTTCTCCACATAAAACCCCTCTCCCTTTGGCTCAAGGGAGAGGGTGGGGTAAGGGGAAAACCTTACTCTTTGTTAGCAAGCTTCTCTTTCAGCAGATCGCCAAAGGTGTTGGAAGGCTGAGATTCTTGATTTTTCAGCATTTCCTTGACATCTTTGTGTGATTGCTCTGTGAGTGCGCGCACTGACAAATTGATCATATTGTTTTTACGATCGATATTGACAAAGGCCGCCTCGACACTATCGCCTACTTTAAAGACTTTTCGTGCATCTGTTGTTTTTTCAACAGCCGCTTCGGAGGCTTTAATATAACCGAGTTTGTCTTCGCCCAAATCAACAGTAGCGCCTTTTTCATCGACTTCAGTCACGGTGCCTTTGACAACGGTGCCTTTGGTCGTTTGTGTTAGGAAGTCACCATGTGGATCGCTTTCTAATTGTTTGATCCCTAAAGAAATACGTTCACGTTCTACATCAATGGCCAAAACCACTGCAGTGACGGAATCACCTTTCTTGTACTGTTGTACCGCTTCTTCACCACTTTGACTCCAGGATAAATCGGAGAGATGAATCAGGCCGTCAATGCTGCCTTCTAAGCCAATAAACACACCGAAATCGGTGATAGATTTGATGGTTCCAACGACGTTATCCCCTTTCTGGAATTTCGCAGAGAAGCCATTCCATGGGTTTTCTTGACACTGTTTCAGGCCTAAAGAAATACGACGACGTTCTGGATCCACATCCAAGACCATGACATCGACTTCTTGACCCAAAGTCACGATTTTAGAAGGGTTGACGTTTTTGTTGGTCCAATCCATTTCGGACACATGAACCAAGCCTTCGATTCCATCAGCGATTTCAACAAAACAGCCATAATCAGCAATATTGGTGACAACCCCTTTGATGCGCTGACCTTCTGGGAAACGTTCGGTGAAGTTGACCCAAGGATCGCCCGCCAATTGTTTCATGCCGAGAGAGACACGGCTTTTTTCACGTTCAAACTTGAGGATAACAACATCGACTTCATCGCCGACTTGAACCATTTCACTCGGATGTTTGATGCGTTTCCAGGACATGTCGGTAATGTGGAGCAGACCATCAATGCCGCCCAAATCAATAAATGCGCCGTAATCGGTGAGATTTTTAACCACGCCTTTAATATGTTGACCTTCGTGTAGATTTTCGAGCAGGGCTTCGCGTTCTGCGCTGCCTTCTTGTTCGATGACTGCACGACGAGACACCACGATATTATTACGTTTAATGTCAATTTTAATGACTTTGAAATCAAGTGGTTTGTTTTCGAGATGCGCTGTTTCTTTCAAAGGACGGGTATCTAACAAGGAAGCCGGTAAGAAAGCACGAATCGTTTCGAGATCCACAGTAAAGCCGCCTTTAACGCGTGCCACAATGATCCCTTCAACGGTTTCTTGTTTTTCACAAGCTTGTTCTAAACGACGCCACACTTCTAGGCGTTTTGCTTTTTCTCTCGACAGACGTGTTTCGCCTGTATTATCTTCGATGGCATCGAGTGCCACTTCTACAATGTCGCCCACTTGAATCGTGATTTCGCCATCTTTATTTTTAAATTGGTCGGCTGGAATTACCGCTTCGGATTTTAATCCTGCATCAACAAGAACATAGCCATTTTCGATTCGAATAATGGTGCCCTGGACGAGCGTTCCTTCCTGCATTTGAAAGCCTTTCATGCTTTCGTCTAAGAGTTCAGCAAAACTTTGTAACATGTTTAAACTACCTTGTTCGTTAATATGACTTCTCATGCCAGTGGGCATGGAAGCACCCCGCCTTCACGCAATGCGCGTAAAAGATCGCCAATTCTAACACGGATTTTTATAGATTGCAAATCAGCAAAACTTTTTCAAGGACTTGCTCAATGGATAAGTGCGATGTGTCAATTTGAATGGCGTCCCCCGCTGGCTTTAAGGGGCTGGCCGTTCGTGTGCGGTCTCGTTCGTCACGGGCTTTAATTTCATATAAAATTTCAGCCAGATTGGCGGAGGTTCCGGCGTTTTTTAGTTGTAAAAAACGGCGCTGTGCACGTTCTTCATCCTGGGCGGTTAAAAAGAATTTAAATTGGGCTTCGGGGAAGATTGCGGTGCCCATATCTCGGCCATCTGCGACGAGGCCGGGTCCTTTTAGAAAGGCGCGTTGCAGCTGATAGAGTGCATCTCTGAGCGCTTGATGCGCCCCGATTTTGGAGGCGGTGAGGCCTATTTCTTCCTGGCGAATTTGGCTTTGAATATCTGCGCCTTCAAATAGGATTTTTTGGTCGATAAATTGGACCTTTAGATTTTGGGCGACATGACAGAGGGCGGGGACATCATCTAATGGAATTTTTTTTTGCAGGGCAGCATACGCGGTAATGCGATATAGGGCGCCACTATCCAGAAAATGCCAGCCTAATTTTTTCGCCAGAAGCTGGGCGAGTGTGCCTTTCCCTACGCCACTTGGTCCATCAATCGTAATGATTTGTTTATTGTGGATCATTCAACAATAGGCTCTTCAATGATTTCGATATCTGCATCAACTGCTTCAAGCGGATCAACGCGTTCCAGGCTCACTAATTTTTCACCTTTTCCGAGATTAATTAAGCGCACGCCTTGGGTTGCTCGACCAATTTGAGAGACTTCACTGACCCGGGTGCGCACTAAAACGCCGCCGTTGGTAATAAGCATGATTTCATCGGCCGTGGTCACTGCAATTGCACCGACGACGCCCCCATTGCGGTCTGAGGTTTGAATCGAGATGACCCCTTGTGCGCCACGGGAGGTGAGCCGATATTCACTGGCGGCCGTGCGTTTGCCATAGCCGTTTTCCGTGGCGGTGAGAATGTCAATGTTTTCTTCCACTACCGCGATCAGGGAAACCACTTTTTGTTTAGGTTTTAACGTGATGCCACGCACCCCACGTGAAGAGCGGCCGGTAGGGCGAACATCGCCTTCGTTAAAGCGGACGGCCTTGCCTTCGTTGGAGAATAGCATGATTTCACGCGTGCCATTGGTGAGAACGACATTGATCAATTGATCGCCTTCATCCAGTTCAACTGCCCGAATTCCATTGGTTCTGGGTCGAGAAAATGCAGACAGAGCCGTTTTTTTAACGACGCCTTGTTCGGTTGCCATAAAGACGAAGTGTTCGTCATCAAAATGACGCACACCCAGCAAAGCCGTGATTTTTTCGTTTTCCTGAAGGGGCAATAAATTATTGATGGGACGCCCGCGTGAATTACGGCTGGCCTGAGGAAGGGTATAGACTTTGGCCCAATACATTTGACCTAAGTTGGAGAAGCACAGCAAATAATCATGCGAACTGGCAACCACTAATTTGGCAACATAATCTTCTTCTTTTAAGGCCGTTGCCGCTTTGCCTCGGCCGCCGCGACGTTGAGCCTCATAGGTTGAAACCGGTTGAGATTTGACATAGCCTTCAGAAGAGAGTGTTACCACCATATCGGTTTCAGGAATTAAGTCTTCGATATCGATATCGCCACTGGATTCTGTGATTTTTGTGCGACGTTCGTCCCCAAATTCGGCTTTAATGGCTTCTAGATCTTCGCGAATGACTTCGAATAAACGGCTTACATCGCCTAGAATTTTTAAATATGCTTGAATTTGTACGAGTAAGTTTTGATATTCTGCAAAAATTTTGTCTTGTTCTAGGCCGGTTAAACGTTGTAGGCGAAGTTCTAAAATAGCTTCGACTTGTGCTTCAGAGAGGCGGTATTGGTTGCCTTCCTGGAGGCCAAAAGTATGAATGAGGCCTTCTGGGCGCGCGATATCCAGGCCTGTTTTAGCGAGGAGACTTGCAACCGTGCCGGGATTCCAGGTTTTTCCAAGTAAGGCGGCTCTGGCTTGAGTCGGTTCACGCGAGGCTTTAATTAAAGCAATCATCTCGTCGATATTGTTTAAAGCAATGCCTAGACCTTCTAATAAATGTGCGCGTTCACGGGCTTTTTTCAAGTCGTAAATGGTTCGGCGTGTGACGACTTCCTGGCGATGCTCGATAAAGGCGGTCAGGATATTTTTAATATTGAGAATTTTCGGTTGTTGGCCTACCAGCGCGACCATATTGATCCCAAAAGAATTTTGCAATTGCGTTTGGGTATACAGATTATTCAGCAAGACATCGGTCATTTCGCCGCGGCGGACTTCAATGACCACGCGCATTCCATCTTTGTCCGATTCGTCGCGAAGTTCGGTAATGCCTTCAATTTTTTTATCTTTGACCAGCTCAGCAATTTTTTCGATGAGGCGGGCCTTATTCACTTGGTAGGGCAGTTCTGTCACGATGATTGAATCTTTGCCGCTACGTTCATCCGTTTCAATATGGGTTTTAGCGCGAATAACGACGGATCCACGCCCAGTTTGATAAGCAGATAAAATACCTGCACGACCATAGATGATGCCGGCTGTGGGAAAGTCTGGGCCTGGAATATATTGCAGTAAGTCTAAGACATCCAGATTTGGGTTTTCCATTAAAGCAAGTGTGGCGTTAATGACTTCTGTCAAATTATGGGGGGGGATATTGGTCGCCATGCCGACTGCAATTCCAGAACTTCCATTCACTAAGAGATTCGGGATGCGGGTGGGCAAAACTGCGGGGATCTGTTCGGTTTCATCATAGTTGAGAACATAGTCGACCGTTTCTTTGTCCAGGTCTTCCATTAAAGCATGCGCAAATTTAGCGAGGCGAATTTCGGTATACCGCATCGCTGCGGGAGAATCTCCGTCGACTGAGCCGAAGTTTCCCTGGCCATCGACCAGCATATAGCGCATGGAAAAATTTTGCGCCATTCGAACAATCGTGTCATAAACGGCGGTATCGCCATGAGGATGGTATTTACCAATCACATCCCCGACGATACGGGCTGATTTTTTATAAGCTTTATTCCAATCATTGGAGAGCTCGCGCATTGCAAAGAGTACACGGCGATGAACGGGTTTTAAGCCATCACGTACATCAGGAAGTGCGCGTCCGACGATCACACTCATCGCATATTCGAGATAAGACTGCTTTAGTTCGTCTTCCAGATTCACATTGGTAATGACTTCAGTGCTGATGGGTGATTCCATGGTGTTGTGTACTCGCGTTCTCAAGTGATTCGTCTAAGCATGGGATTATGCACAGAATGCCAGTGGAAATTCAAGGTGGTCAGTGCTGCTCTTATTTGCTATCATGAGCGCAGTCATCTGTCAGCATAAAAGGAGAATTCAAGTGCAGGAACGTTTAATCGGTGAGGCTTTAACCTTTGATGATGTGCTTTTGTTGCCGGGTCATTCTGTGATTTTGCCAAAAGAGGTAAGCTTATTTTCTCATTTGACGTACAACATCGGCTTAAATATTCCTTTTTTATCTGCAGCAATGGATACTGTGACGGAGGCGCGCATGGCGATTGCTTTGGCGCAGGAGGGAGGGATCGGGATTATTCACAAAAATATGCCGCTTCAACTCCAGGCGCGAGAAGTGCGAAAAGTCAAAAAATTTGAAAGTGGTGTGATCAAGGATCCGGTGACTGCAGAGCCCGATATGCCGATTTCCGCTTTGCTGGATTTAATCAAGCAGCATCATTTTTCAGGTGTCCCTGTGGTGCGAGGCAAAAAATTGATTGGAATTGTAACCAGTCGTGATATTCGTTTTGTCACCGATGTGAATCAGCCGATTAGCAATGTGATGACGCCGAAAGAAAAATTAGTGACCGTGAAAGAGGGCGCCAGTCGGGCTGAAGTTCAGCATTTGCTTCATGAGCATCGCATTGAAAAAGTTCTGGTTGTGAATGATGCCTTTGAATTGCGTGGCTTGATGACGGTTAAAGATATCCAGAGAGCGATTGAAAAACCCCACGCGTGTAAGGATCCCAGCGAGCAATTGCGCGTCGGTGCCGCGGTAGGCGCTGGCGGCGATACTGAAGAACGTGTTGAAGCTTTGGTGAAATCAGGGGTGGATGTTCTGGTTGTAGATACCGCGCATGGTCATTCTCAGGGCGTACTGGATCGGGTTAAATGGATTAAAAAACACTATAAAGTGGATGTGATTGCCGGTAATATCGCAACGTATGATGCAGCTAAAGCCTTGATGGATTGTGGTGCAGATGCTTTGAAAGTCGGCATTGGTCCCGGTTCCATCTGTACGACACGGGTCATTGCTGGCGTCGGTGTGCCGCAATTGACTGCGATTTCTGAGGTTGCACGTGCTTGCAAAAACAGTGTGGTAAAAATCATTGCAGATGGGGGCATTCGCTATTCAGGTGATGTGGTAAAAGCCATCGCAGCAGGCGCGGATGTCGTGATGATTGGCAGTCTTTTTGCAGGGACGGAAGAGTCTCCGGGTGAAGTCGAATTATTTGAAGGCCGGACTTACAAAGTGTATCGCGGGATGGGCTCTATTGGCGCGATGACGCGCGGTTCGAGTGATCGATATTTTCAGGAAGGTACGGCTGGCGATAAGTTAGTTCCAGAAGGCATTGAAGGGCGTGTGCCTTGTCGTGGCTCGATTGTTCAGGTTGTGCATCAGTTAATTGGCGGTTTGCGTTCAGGTATGGGGTATACAGGCTGTGCAACGATGGCTGACTTACAGACCAAGACGCGCTTTGTAAAAATTTCATCTGCCGGTGTGAAAGAAAGTCATGTGCATGATGTGGCAATTACCAAAGAGCCACCGAATTATCAGATTAAAACCAGTTAAAATGAGGTGTGGTCATGCAATTTAAAAAAATCGGACTCATGGGCACGCATCGTAATCCATTGGTGGGTCAAACGGTTGAGCAGGTTGCGCACATTTTGAAAAAATGTGGCGCCCTCGTTTATGTAGAATCTGAATCCGCGCGCGGTTTAAAGCTGAATGGGGCCTTGGTTATGCCTTTGCATGCGCTTTGTCAGGAGATTGATTTGGTCATTGCCGTCGGGGGAGATGGAAATCTGCTTCATGCGGCCAGAATGATGTCTTTGCAAGGGATTCCCGTTATTGGAATTAATCGCGGGCAACTTGGATTTTTAACCGATTTATCGCCTGATGATTTAGCGTTGCCCTTGACAGATATTTTAAAAGGCGATTATGTGACGGAAGAGCGCTTTTTGCTGGAAGGCAAGGTGATGCGTCAGGATGGCTCTTCGTTTGGAGAGGGGAATGCACTGAATGATGTGGTGTTGTTTCCGGGAGATGTTGCGCAGTTGATTGAATTTGAAATGCGAATTGATGGCCAATTTGTGTATAGTCAGCGTTCGGATGGTTTGATTATCGCAACGCCAACGGGTTCGACAGCGTATGCATTGTCGGCGGGTGGCCCGATTATTGCGCCTCATTTGGAGGCCATGGTTCTGGTGCCGAAATTGCCGCATACGTTGACGAGTCGTCCGGTCGTCATTGATGCTAAAAGTCAGATTGAAATTCGGCTCGCAGAATATAATAAAACCCAGCCCCGTCTGAGTTATGACGGTCAAAGTCATGTCCCCTTAGATCCTCAGGATCGTATTTTGATTTATCGGCAGGCGAAACCCTTGATTCTGCTTCATCCAAAAAATTATAATTATTATGAAATATGGCGCGAAAAATTGCATTGGGGGCGTCAGTTGATTTCATTACAGAGTTCGCTTTATGTTGACTGAATTACGCATTCAAAACTTTATTATTATTGATCAGTTGCACCTGACGTTTCAGCGCGGCATGACCGTAGTGACGGGTGAAACCGGTGCTGGAAAATCTATTTTGCTGGATGCCGTTGAATTTGTTTTGGGTGCGCGGAGTGAGAGTAAAATCATTCGCAGTGGCGCAGTGCAATGCGATATCACGGCGGTTTTTGAAGTCAAAGCGCCTCATCCGGCTTTAGATTATTTACAGGAAAATGACTGCCCTGTGGATGAGGGGGTGATTGTATTGCGCCGGATTTTGAATGCGGAGGGGCGTTCTAAAGTCTATTTAAATCAGCAGCCTGTCAATGTGGCGCAGCTTAAGCAAATTGGGGCTTTGTTGATTGATATGGTCGGTCAGTATGAGCATCAAAAACTATTAAAATCTGAGGCACAATTATCCAGTCTTGATGCTTTTTCCCAGATTGATCTCGGGATTTTAAAAGTGCTGTTTTCAAAGTGGAATCACTTGCGTCAGGAATTAGCAGATCTTGAAACTAAGCGGAGTGAATCGCTCACGAAGTTAGAATTGCAGCGTTATCAATTGGCTGAATTGCGCGACTTGAATTTGCATTCAGATGAGCTTAATCAATTACATGAAGAACAAAAAAAGCTTTCCAGCGTCAATGCCTTGATTGCAGAGAGTGCGCAATTATTGGCGGAAATAAAAGAGGATGATTTGAATTTGTTATCTCGAGTCGGCCATATTGAAAAGCAATTGATACATTTAGCAGCAGATTATTCAGAGCTTAATGCTGCGGCCACTTTATGGCAAGAGGCTTCAATTTTGCTGGTCGAAGCCACGGGTGATTTGGAATCATTTCATCAGCATTTAAATTTAGATCCTGAGCGCCTCTCTGAAGTGGAGTTGCGTCTACAAATGATTTATGCGGCCGCACGTAAGCATCACACTGAAGCGCATTTATTGGCAGATTTTTATCATGATTTGGAACAGGCCTTGCAAGGTGCTGAGCAATTTGATGTCTTGATTTTAGAGAAAAATAAGGCGCTTGATATTGCTGCGCTTGATTATGATCAAGCGGCGCAAAAAGTCAGTGCGGTGCGCCAGAAAAAAGCAAAAATTTTAGCGCAGGGTATCAGTGAATATATGAAGCAACTCGGCATGTCACAAGGCGAATGCCAGATTCATGTCCATACCCATCCTGAGCATCGGGCTGCCTCTGGAATTGATCAAATTGATTTTTTAGTGCGGATTAATCCAGGTCAGCCTTTTGCGCCTTTGAAAGAAGTCGCCTCAGGCGGAGAATTATCACGCATCGCTTTAATCGTTGCGGTCCTAACGGCTCAAGTCGATACTGAAATGACCTTGATTTTTGACGAAGTGGATGTAGGGATCAGTGGTGCCGTTGCCGAGCAAGTGGGGGCTTTAATTCGTAGATTGGCGAAAGACCGCCAAATCATCTGCATCACCCATTTGCCGCAAGTGGCCATGTGTGGCGACGCGCACCTGCACATTAAAAAACGCTTTACAGAAAACGCCACCTTCAGCGAAGCCAACTGGCTAGACTTCGAATCTAGAGTCCTGGAGATCGCAAAAATGCTCAGTGGTGCCGATATTTCACAATCTGCACTCGATCATGTTAGAAAGGGGTTGACATTTTCTATGGATCGTTTAGAATAGCCAACTCTAGCGGGAATAGCTCAGTTGGTAGAGCGCAACCTTGCCAAGGTTGAGGTCGCGAGTTCGAGCCTCGTTTCCCGCTCCATTTCGTTATAAATTATTGATAATCCAGGGTTTTTAAAAATTAAAATCCTCATTTCCTCTTTTAAATATTGCAAGAGCATATAGATTTATATATACTTTTTTATATAGATAATTTGCTTGACTGAGTAGTGTGATTTTAAAGATTTTTTACCAAAAATGTGGTTAAATAACAATTCAATTTCAAACTGGATCCCATGTCTTATGCAGGAAGTTCTTGATTTAGAAGGCTACAAAAAATTTCTTCTTGAAGTCAAATCTAAAATTGAATCTGCACGGATTCAAGCAACCCGTTCGGTCAATCGCAATTTGATAGAGCTTTATTGGTCTATTGGCAAAATAATTGTTGAAAAACAAGCAGAATTAAAGTGGGGTGACGGAGTCGTTGAGATGCTTGCGAAGGACTTGCAGCATGCCTACAATGTACAAGGTTTTTCAAGACAAAATCTTTGGTATATGCGTCAGCTTTACTTGGAATATAAGGATGAGCCAATTCTCCAACAGGTTGTTGGAGAATTGAGTTGGAGTGCTAATTTACTTATTTTGTCCAGGATAAAAGGTCGCTCTGCACGTGAATATTATTTGCGTCAAGCCGTTGAAATGGGCTGGAGTCGTAATGTTTTATTACATCAAATCAAAAGCGAGGCCTATGAGCGCCATCAGCTTGTAGACAAACAGCATAGTTTTAAAGAAACTTTGCCTGAAGCTTTGGCTGAGCAAGCCAGCGATATGATGAAGGATCTGTACGTATTCAATATTTTTGAAGAGCCCAAAAAGCTACTTGAAAGCGAAATAGAAAATCGCATGGTCGAAAAAATTAAAACGGTTCTGCTTGAGTTGGGCTATGGTTTTTCATTTATTGGTAATCAGTATCGTATTGCGCATGAAAAGCGTGAGTATTTTGTTGACCTGCTATTCCATAATCGCAAACTCAATTGCTTAGTGGCTCTGGAGCTCAAAGCGGGGAAGTTCAAACCCGAGTACGCGGGTAAGATGAATTTTTATCTGAATTTGCTTGATGATTTTGTCAGAGAGCCTCATGAGAATCCTTCCATTGGGATGATTCTGTGTGGTGACCGAGATCGCTTTGAAGTGGAGTATGCTTTGCGTGGGGTTGATAAACCCATTGGAGTAGCAGACTATACTTTGACGCGGAAGCTTCCAAAAGATTTAATGAATAAATTACCTGATCCAAAAATGCTTGAAGCTGAAATTAAAAAAGAACTTTTTTTAGATGAGCTTGAGGAGTGAACCATAGGTTAAGAGACTTGAACTTCTAGCATCTGGCTTAAATCAAAAGATAAAAGTAAAATGGCTTCTCCGTAACGAGAGAGAATATGATCGATCAATATTTTGCTGCTGATCTTGAATTCCGTAACCATTCGGTTGCCAAAAACTATAGTTTGGACCAAATAAAAATGAGCGTCCTTGAGGTGCACAAAAAATTCAATTTGAGTGTTGATGGCGACAGAGTGTTCAAATTGGTTGCGGCAATTATTTTGCAGGTGTTGGTGACGTCAGTGCTGGCGTTTGGGGGTGGTTTATTTTGGGTTGAATAATAAGTAAAATCAGGTTATAATGCCAGTAAATTCCAAGAGCAGCGATTAGGATTTACTGGTATGATTAGAGAGGCTATTGCTAAAATAAATCAGTGTTTAGAGTATTTTCCTATTGTTGTGATTTTAGGTGCGAGGCAATGTGGAAAAACCACCTTAAGTCAGGTTTTACGGCCAGATTGGCATTATATTGACTTGGATAATCCTGCTGATTTTGCGCGATTTCAGACGCAGGATCCTGTGTTTTACCTTAATCATTATCGTGAAAATTTGATCATTGATGAGGCCCAGGCCTATCCTGCTGTATTTGATATTCTGCGCGGTGTGGTTGACAGGGATCGGAATCAAAAAGGGCGCTTCATTCTCACGGGTTCTAGCAGCCCTGATCTCCTCAAGCATGCAACGAATACATTGGCCGGGCGCGTGGCGATTATTGATTTAGGAACGTTAACGCCGAGTGAGATTTTTTCAAAACCAATTCCCCCTTTATATCGTTATTTTCAGGATGAAAATAATCTAGATTATCTGTTAAATTTAAAGCCAGTCTTGACTATTGCAGAGGTTCATCAAGCGTGGTTAAGAGGCGGGTATCCAGAACCTGTTTTGAAAAAAGACCCCCATTTTTTTGATTTTTGGATGGCAGAATATCAAAAGACCTATTTGTTTCGAGATGTGGCAAAATTGTTTCCACGTTTGAATCATCAAGCCTATCAGCGATTTTTAAGTATTTTAGCGCGATTGTCAGGAACGATTCTGAACAAAAGCGACTTGGCGAGAAGTATTGAGGTCAGTGAGCCCAGTATTCGAGATTACCTCCAAATTGCAGAAGGTACATTTTTATGGCGTGCGATCCCTAGTTTTGATCGGCATCCGTTGCGTCAGGTGGTTAAAATGCCTAAAGGCCATTTTCGGGATAGTGGTCTTCTCAATTATCTGCTGCGTATTCGCACCCTGGAGGATTTATTCAATCACCCACAACAGGGCCATTTATTTGAATCTTTTGTCATTGAGAGCATGATTAAACATCTTGAAGCCTCCTTCATGACCAATTGGCAGGCGCATTATTATCGCACCCGAAATGGTGCAGAAGTTGATCTGATTCTAGAAGGGTATTTTGGCATGCTTCCAATCGAAATTAAATTTGGAAAAACCATCATGCCAAAACAGCTTTTCTCTCTTCAAGCGTTTGTTAAAGAAAACAATCTCCCGCTTGGGATGCTGATTAATCAAGGCGATGAGGTGCGTATGTTGACTGATCAGATTATACAAGTTCCTGCTCAGTTTTTGTTGTAAAATCCGGTATCAGTCTACGTATTTTTTAGATAAAAAAACCCCGCCGGAGCGGGATGATTATTTTAAGAGTTTAGGCAGGCTAACCGAGGAGCGATTGTGTCGCCGCTTGGTCATGCCGCGAGGTGCAAAAACGCTGAAACGCGCTGGCAATGCCAGACCTGATTAGTCCAGGAACAGCAGGAATGGCCTGTACGCCGTCCCGAGCGAGAGCAGGTAAGTATCGAACAGCCGGATCAATCATTTTTAAGGCTATCGCGACCCATTGTGCATTGGCAATGATCGCAATCGCCAGTGAGGTAATCATGATCTCGAGGGAATCAATTCCAGTGACTGTTTCTGCAAAGGTGACGGTAGAGGCATTTCTATTGCAATAGGCTGGAAGTAATAATATACAGACCTCTAATAATTTAGTTAGCCAATTGCTTTTCCCATCGGTTAAGTCATGTGGAAGAAAGCTTTTTAGCATTGTCCATATGCAATAAGACTTTTTATCTTCTATCACAGCTTTCAGTGTTAGGTCATTTGGGGTTTTAACAAGCTCTGCCTTTAGTTCTGCTGGAGTCATCCTGAAGTAGGTTGCTTTTTTCCCCGCTGCCTCAATAGAAGTGGCTGCAACAGTGAGGAAGTGCATCAATAATGTCGCCACAATGGAGCTATATTTAAAGCCTTCCTTTTCGGTTTTGGTCATGTCAAGACAAAATAATTTCCCCCATTGCGATGGAATATATCCAAAGCCAATGGCGCGGATTAATGCTCCTAGAATTGTTTTAGTCGTTTCAGGAATGATGTAGGGATTGTCTACTGTTCCATAAAGGGAGCTCAGGATACGCAGAATACAGTTTGCGGATTCGGTTTGGAGCGTTCCCTCTTCTATTTCTGCAGTGGATGCATCGGATGATCCAACTCCAACTCCAGCTCCAGCTCCAGCGCCTGTTTCAGCAGCAGCTGGGGAAGTGCAGCCAAATGCGCTAGCTAAGGTACTGACTGCTCTTTTAATTTGTGTCGCTCCAGTCAAAGCACTGGTTAAGCCAGACATCAAATAAATATACATTTGTGCGACAAAGACTCCCGTGCCTATTGCAATTCCTGCGTCTCCTTTTGGAGCCAGTCCTTCATCAGCCGAGGATGCGCCCACTGAGCACGAGTAAATAACAAAGGGCAATAGGGCAATTAAATAATATTTTAGTCCGTCAGGCCCGGCTTCTTTATATTTTTTAAGGGTATCTCGAAGTGCCTTAAGATGGCCAGGTAGATAGCCAACCATCAAGGTGCAGACTGTTGCATCAGCGCTAGAAAAAATAGTGGCTAGGATCTTGGCCGTATGTTCTTTAAGATCTGGTATGATCTGTATCAATGCTTTTTTTGTAGGGTCAAGGGTGTATCTCGCATAATAAACTTCAGACAATCCTGCTGCTCCCAATCCCAGGAAAAGTACTATCAGTGATAATATATCAGGCTTGGGGGTCTTGGCTTGTTCAAAGGCGCCTTTTTTATGCCACCAATCACTCCAGGACTTTGCTTTAAAGTAGCTTGTTGAATTTTCTTTTTTGTAGGCGCCTTCCTCTTTAGCCCAGTCTATCCAGGCCTGAAGACTGCACCAGCCTGTTGGTGTTGCCTTTACTGTTGGAGCAGATTCAGGTGCAGAAGTGGTTATTTCTGTAAGGCATAAAAGCTCGTTTGAAGTGTCTTTTTTATTAGTGCTTACAGCGTGTTTTTTAGCATCATCACATGACTGCATTATTTATTTTCCTTTTGTGTGGGTTGTGCATTTTGGGTTGATTGTAACGTTATCGTAACAATTCCCCTCTCTTGTTACATTATAGGTGAGCCTTTCTATCTTGTCAAGTATAATTTTAAAGGTCATCTTAAATTATAAAAAAATAAATTAAATGTTGAGCCTCTTGCAATATTATTTTCAGAAATGGCCAGATAAACAGCAGAATCTGAACGTATTGACGGCGTTAGGCGTCCGCGGGTAATTTTCCAGCTGTATTGCATCAAAAATAAACAATTTTTCGATTTT
>CANJQG010000015.1 GCA_947476405.1 Thiotrichales bacterium | reverse complement strand
ATGCTGACCTCCTTAGGTAAATTGTTTTCGCAAACTAATTATACCACAAAGTCAGCAATTATGCCGTGTTCAGCCCTCTTTTTTTGATTATTTTTACTTTCCCTGAATTAATAAATTCGCTCACTTGCTGAATATTGCAAGAGGCTCATATTACAGAAAAATCTAAGCTTTGACAATTTAGTCAGACCCCACTCCGTAAATAAAAGTGCGCTTAAAGATTGGGCTGCAACCACTCCGCCATTTTGATTGGATCCATCTTTTTACGCTGCGCATAATCCTGAACTTGCTCATCATTGATTTTCCCCACCACAAAATAATGGGATTCTGGATGCGCATAATAAAAACCAGATACGGATGAGGCCGGCCACATGGCTAAACTCTCTGTCAGACTCACGCCAATCTGCTCGGGTTTAAGCAAATCAAACAAAGGCCATTTCTCCGTATGATCGGGACAGGCGGGATAACCTGGTGCTGGACGGATTCCCTGATATTTCTCAGCTATTAAATCTTGTTTTGAAAGCGACTCATGGGCCGCATAGCCCCAGTATTCTTTACGAACTTGCTCATGCAAATACTCAGCCGCGGCTTCAGCCAAGCGATCGGCCAAAATTTTAGCCATGATATTATGATAATCATCATGATCTTGATCATAATGCGCCAGCAATTCAGGCAAATCCAATCCTGCCGTCACCACAAATGCGCCCAGATAATCCGCAATACCGCTGGCTTTAGGGGCGATAAAATCCGCGAGACACTTATTCGGCTTGGCATCGGGCTTGGGTTTTTGCTGACGCAGATGACTGAATTGTTTCAGAATGTCAGAACGTGTTTCATCGACATATATTTCAACATCATCCTGATTGACAACGTTCGCAGGAAAAATCCCAAAGACGGCTTTCGCTTGCAGGCTTTGATTGGCAATGATTTCATCCAGCATTTCATTGGCCTCAGCAAATAATTTTTGCGCTTCTTCACCAAAACTAGGGCTTTTAAAAATCTGTGGATAGGGACCCCGCAATTGCCAGGCAAAGAAAAACGGTGTCCAATCAATATATTCGCGCAATACGGCAATATCCAGATTCAATACTTTTTGGCCCAGAAAATTCGGTTTGATGGGCGCATACGCTAACTTGATTGAATTCGCACGGGCTTGCTGCAAACTAATCCAATCTGCATCCGCCTTTTTATTACCATGCACTTTACGAATTTGATCATACTCTGTTTTTAAAGCCTGCAGAAAAGGCTCCGCCCCAGATCCCAGTAATTTCGACAACACCGGCACTGAACGGGACGCATCCTTGACATACACCACCGCATGATCATAATGCGGATCAATTTTCACGGCGGTATGTGTGGGAGACGTCGTGGCCCCGCCAATCAGCAAGGGAATGGTCAATTTAAGACGCTGCATTTCTTTGGCCACATGCACCATTTCATCCAAAGACGGCGTAATCAAACCACTCAGCCCAATGATATCGACCTTTTCATCTATAGCCGTCTGCAGAATTTTATCGCAAGGCACCATGACCCCGAGATCAATCACTTGATAACCATTACATTGCATAATAATGCCGACAATGTTTTTGCCGATATCATGCACATCGCCTTTGACGGTCGCCATCAGAATCTTCCCTTTGAAGGCACTGTCTGCACCACCGACTTCTTTTTCCGCTTCGATAAAGGGCAAAAGATAGGCCACCGCTTTTTTCATGACCCGCGCGCTTTTTACCACCTGAGGCAAAAACATCTTTCCCGCACCAAACAAATCACCCACGACATTCATGCCATCCATAAGCGGACCTTCAATGACTTCAATGGTTTTGGCACAAAAATGACGCGCTTCTTCTACATCGATTTCGATAAAATCCGTCACGCCATTCACCAGCGAATGCGTCAGACGCTCACCGACCGATTTTTCACGCCAGGCTAAATCACGCACCTGAACTTGCCCTGCCGTACCCTTCAAGGAGGCCGAGATATCCAGCAAGCGCTCGGTTGCATCCTCACGCCGATTTAAAATCACATCCTCCACACAGTCTTTTAATGCGGGTGGAATCTGCTCATAAATCTGCAATTGACCCGCATTGACAATGCCCATATCCATGCCGGCTTGAATCGCATAATACAGAAAGACCGAATGCATGGCCTCGCGCACTGGATCATTCCCACGAAACGAAAACGAGACATTACTGACACCACCACTAATCAAAGCACCAGGGCACTCTTGCTTGATTCGTTTGACAGCGCGAATATAAGTATTGGCATAATCATCATGCTCTTTGATACCCGTCGCCACGGCAAAAATATTCGGGTCAAAAATAATATCCTGCGGGTCGAAACCCACTTTTTTTGTTAGGATTTCATAGGCACGTTTACAGATACTGACCTTCCGCTCTTCAGTATCGGCCTGACCCTGCTCATCAAACGCCATCACCACCACCGCCGCACCAAAACGCCGAACAATATTCGCCTGTTCGATAAATTGCGCCTCGCCCTCTTTCATACTAATCGAATTGACAATGCCTTTGCCTTGAATGCATTTTAAACCCGCTTCCAATACAGACCATTTAGAAGAATCAATCATAATCGGCACTTTGGCAATATCAGGCTCCGTTGCCACCAAATTCAGAAAAGTCTGCATCGCCGATACCGCATCCAACATGGCATCATCCATATTGATATCAATAATCTGCGCGCCGTTTTCGACTTGCTGACGTGCGACGGCCAGCGCTTCTTCGTAGTGTTCTTCACGAATCAACTTCGCAAAACGCGCTGAGCCTGACACATTGGTGCGCTCGCCTACATTCACAAAATTAGTCTCCGGGCGGATTTCCAGCATTTCCAAGCCACTCAAGCGGCAATAAGGCGGAATCGTTGGCACCGTGCGCGGGGCCATTCTTTCGACCACTGCAGCCATCGCGGCGATATGCGCAGGCGTTGTGCCACAACACCCCCCCACAATATTCAAAAAGCCACTTTCTGCAAAATCCTTGATATAACCGGCCATTTCTTCCGGATCTTGATCATATTCACCAAATTGATTGGGCAAACCCGCATTGGGATAAGCACAGACATAGGTGTCCGCAATCGTGGATAGGGTTTCTAAATGCGGGCGCATTTCTACTGCACCGAGCGCGCAGTTAATCCCAATGGTTGTGGGCCTGGCATGGGACATTGACGTCCAAAACGCCTCGACGGTTTGTCCTGACAAAGTGCGCCCGCTGGCATCGGTAATCGTTCCAGAAATCATCAGCGGCAAGCGTTGACCGATTTTGGCAAAAAGAGTCTCCACTGCAAAAATCGCTGCTTTCGCATTGAGGGTATCAAAAATGGTCTCAATCAAAAAGCCATCCACACCGCCTTCATGCAGCGCCTCAATGGCCGTCGTATAGGCGGCAACCAGCTGATCAAAGTCCACATTCCGCGCTGCAGGATTATTGACATCCGGCGACAAAGAAGCCGTGCGGTTCGTCGGCCCCAGCCCGCCCATCACATAACGAGGCTTATCAGGCGTGAGTGCCGTCATTTGGTCCGCCACAGTACGCGCCAGCTTGGCTGAAACCCAATTCAATTCGTAAGACAAGTCAGCCAGATCATAATCCAATTGGGAGATCGCATTGGCATTAAAGGTATTGGTCTCAATAATATCCGCACCGGCAGCCAGATATTGCTGGTGAATTTCCGCAATCACCTGAGGCTGCGTAATCGACAACAAATCATTATTACCCTTGAGCGAAGACGGATGCTGAGCAAAACGTTCACCGCGATATTGTGCTTCAGACAAGGTGTATTTTTGAATCATCGTCCCCATGGCGCCATCCAGCACCATGATGCGTTTTTTTAATGTAGCTCCAAAACTCAAGGTTCACCCCCCCATCACCAAAAGAGGCCTCATCTCCTCAGGCGGACCTATCCCTTGCCGGCCATTGTTTCCGAAGAGTACTGCATTTCTTTGGCAGCTCACTCCCTTCAGGCTGTAAGCTCCAATGCCAAATAAGACGGCACTTATAGCGAGTACGTATTCCCCTCCCGCTGTGTGTGAGTCTTTTAAAATGGAAATCCCCACGCCCAACAGGAGAGTGGCTGGAACTAAGAATATTAGGGCCATCTTTAACTCGGGGCTAACTTGATAGTTCATAGTGTACTCCTTTTTATGTTTATTGATCAGGGTTTCAAACCAGACGGCGAGGGCACAGAGAACGCGCTACCCGCACCGCCGAAAACAGACACTAGACACGGGGCTGCGGGAGTCGCTGGTTCTATGAGGAGAGTGCGCCCTACACTGTGGCTATCGTTCGGGATACAGGGTGTGCCGCTGTATGATGCTGCATTGTACAGCACAGTTAAGACAGATATTATACATATCGACATATGGTCAGAGCGTGAAGCGTCTTGTGCGATCAGAAGTCCTCGAAGTTCTTGTAAGAAATTCAGTAGGATCGTGAAGATGCTGTCGTGAGCTGATAAGTATTGAGCCCGTAGTTTACTGAATATGTCATTCGAGATATTGATCAATGGAAGCCAGGAGCTTATGAACTTCGACACGATTTCAACTCTCATTTCACCGTCCAAGTTAATGATTTTTTGGTGCGCGTCGTAGATGTCATGGAGGCGACTATAAGCTTCACTGAATTGGATTGAATCATCAGTTGTTACTTTTGAAAGAGCGGTTATCCCAGTCTCAGAGAAAAATTTTGATAGTCTCTCTTTATCTTCAGGCTTTAACATGTGTAGGTTCCTTATTTTGGTATTGTGGCTCAGGGCCGCTCTGCAATGCGCGCCTGGTGTCTTATGGCCTAGAAATTAAAGCAGCTATTGATCCTTCTCGCCGCGACTTCTCTAGCAAAAAGGTGACTATATAGCAAACATATTTCGATCCTCCAAAAAACGAATCAATCCAAAACAAATCGGCACATATACCAAAGCCGCCATCATGCTGCTCTGCAAAAATGGCAACCCTGCAATCAAACACATCCCAAATCCTGATATGGAATGGGCATATAGATCAGTGGTTATCCAGGTTCCGAAATTGGTCCACAGCCAATACCCGAAAACGGAACTCAATGCATAGAAAATCACACGCAAAAACCGAAACTGCTGATTTAAGAAAAAGGCGGACCCCAAGGCCACCGCCAAAAATCCCGTATACGTAAACAGACTCCACAGGCCAAACACACTATAACCAAAGAGCAGCGCTAAGGCTAGATCAGATAAAACCAGGCTCCCAAACGTTAAAAAAAGGGCTTCTCGCCGTGTCAACTGACAGCCTAAAAGCAATACCAAAGAAGTATAGGGGCTAAAATTAGGCAAATGCGGCATCAGGCGCGCAAACAACAAAACACCCAAACAAATCATGGCTTTTAACATTCCCTGCCTTTGCATCAATACGCCCTTTATTTTCATTATTTTGAAGGAGATAGATTCATATAAATGACCTTGAATGTCAAGCGCTTGACCTTTAATAAAAAAAGATCTATTCTAGTATCGAACAGTCTAATTAAGGAGCAGCCCTCATGATGTACGAATCGTTATTTGAAGAACTAAGCGACATTTTAAAGCGTCCAACGGATACAGCCCAGAAAAAAGGTCTGGAAGATTTTTTTAGAGGTGGCCCTGGACAATTTTCCCCGGATTGGGCTTACGGTACTGAACGCCAATTTGCAGCCCATTTATTTGCGTCTTACCTCATGCCTGAATCCGCTATCTGGAATGAATCTTATTTGGATAGCCTCTCCCCACTCCTCCCAGAAATATTAATCGGACAATTAGAACAAAAAGATATTTATGGAGAAAGCAGCTTTAACATCGCCTATCGCAAAAAAATAGACCATCCTTTGATCGTCATGCACTTTCAACGAATTTTAAAGAAAGCAGATTTTGATCCAGAAGCAGCCCCTGACTTGATCATCAACGACACCAAAAGAAAAATGTTAACGGCCACGCTAGATAGCGAACGCCACTTACTGACGCGCCCCGCTGAACACTTACTCGAGTTTTGCAAAAAAATAACGGCCTATAAAAAAATCAGCCCGCTTTTGGTATTTTTTCAAACCATACCTACAGCAAGCACTGCAAGCCAATCATTGAACGGCATGACTCTCGCAGCCTAAGACCCAATGGATAGATTCTGCAAAATCTGGCTCACAATATTAGATTTATTTAAGGTATAAAAATGCAACCCAGGCGCACCGGCTTTCAATAAATCTTGGCACAAGCGGCTCACCACCTCAATGCCAAACGCTTGCACAGAGGCCACATCATCGCCATAGCTTTCCATTCTTTTGCGAATATAACGCGGAATCTCTGCCCCGCACATCTCAGAAAAACGACACAGTTGACTAAAATGATAAATCGGCATAATCCCTGGCGTGATCGGCAGCTCAATTTTTAAACGATGACAGTCTGCTAACAATTGGGCATAGGCTTCAGGATGATAAAAATATTGCGTAATGGCACTGCTGGCACCGGCTTCCACCTTTTCTTTAAAATGCTGCAAATCGGTCACCATGCTAGTGGCTTGAGGATGACATTCCGGATACACCGCCACACTGATATGAAATGCATCGCCTGTCGTATCGCGAATAAAGGCAACCAAATCCCTTGCATAATGAAACTCACGCGATGAAGAACCCATTCCAGAAGGCAAATCTCCTCGCAATGCAAAAATTCGCTGGATACCGTGATCTTGATAATGCTGCAAAAGCGAGCGAATCGATTCTTTTTTTGCCCCGATACACGACACATGCGGAGCCACTTGATCACCCCTTTTCTGCAAAGCCGCAATGGTGCTCATCGTGAAATCCTGAACACTCCCTCCCGCCCCATGCGTAACCGAAAAATATTCAGGCGAAAAAACAGATAATTGCTCAGCCACACTCAACACATTCTGCAAGCCCTCGCCCGTTTTAGGAGGAAAAAACTCAAAACTTAAATGCATGATCTTCTCACTTCATTTTTAGACTAGGATAGGGTTATACAAATGGATCTTGCTGTCAAGATACAAATGCGATAGCGCTTGTCATTTCAGTGAAAAACCAGGATAATGGCACAAATAATTAATTTCAATCAAAATGACTGCCATTACCCTTAAAACCCCTGAAGCGATTGCAAAAATGCGCGTTGCTGGAAAGCTCGCTGCTCAGGTGCTGGAAATGATCGAACCCCATGTTCAGCCGGGTATCACAACAGATCAGCTCAATCAAATTTGCCATGACTTTATTGTCAATACACAAAAAGCCATCCCAGCGCCTTTGAACTATCATGGTTTTCCGAAATCCATCTGCACTTCGGTCAACTATGTCGTCTGTCACGGCATTCCAAACGATAAGCCACTCAAAAAAGGCGACATCCTCAATATCGATATCACGGTTATCAAAGATTTATATCACGGCGACACCAGCAAAATGTTTCTCGTCGGTGGGGAAACAACGATTTTAGGAAAACGCCTCGTGAATCTCACCTATGACGCCATGTGGAAAGGAATTCGCCTGGTTAAACCGGGCGCCAAACTGGGTGATATCGGCCATGCCATCCAAAGTTTTGCTGAAAAACAAGGCTTCTCCATCGTGCGCGAATATTGTGGACATGGCATTGGAACAGAATTTCATGAAGAAGCGCTACAAGTCCTTCATTACGGCACTCCAGGCACGGGAATCGAACTTAAAGAAGGCATGACCTTCACCATCGAACCCATGATCAATGCCGGAAAACGCCAAGTCAAACTTCTCCCCGATGAATGGACGGTCGTCACCAAAGACCATTCGCTTTCTGCGCAATGGGAACACACTGTTTTAGTCACAAAAGACGGTTTTGAAGTCCTCACGCTTCGTGAAGAAGAGAAGCCACTACCATGAAAATTGATTTTTCATCATTAGGCCAAGCCATTTCTCGATTTGAAATCAGCCTAAACTATGCCCATTCACCTTTAGCAGAACAAGATCCAGGCATACATGAACAATTTCGCAACTCTGTCATTCAATGCTTTGAATTCACCTACGAACTCAGCCATAAAATGCTCAGACGCTACTTGGAAGAAACGGCTGATAGCCAAGAAGAAATAAATCTTGCCACCTTTCCAAGCATGATCCGCATTGCAAATGAACAAGGCCTGCTGCGCTCTGACTGGAAAAAATGGCAAAAATATCGTCAAGCACGAACTGACAGCAGTCATACTTATGATGAAGATAAGGCAGAAGCCGTTTTTGCAATTGCACCTGACTTTCTTGAAGAGGCACGTTTTTTATTTCAAACTTTGACTGAACGCAGTAAAAAAATATGATTCCGCCGATTGATTTAAGCCTTGAAGACTGGCATGAAGTTTTACACATTTTACAAAAACACGTCCCTCATCTTCAAGTATGGGCTTTTGGCTCTCGTGCAAGACGAACGGCCAAACCTTATTCTGATTTGGATCTTGCACTCATCACCCAAACCCCTTTATTACTCGAAGAACGCGCCATGCTCGCAGACGCTTTTGACGAGTCTACTTTGCCCATTCGCGTTGATCTGGTAGACTGGGCTACAACAAGCGAAAACTTTCGCAAAATCATTACTCAAGATAAAGTCATGATTCAACAATCTATAAAAAAAGAGGACCCATAATATCATGACCATGCAAACCCTGACACTCAAAAAAAATCAGGAACGCCGTATTTTAGGCGGCAATCCGTGGATTTTCAGCAATGAAATCGATGTTGCCAAATCACCTCTTTCCAATTTCAGCGCGGGCGAGGCAGTCCATGTCGTTAATGCAGGCGGTTTATTTTTAGGATCAGCTTATATTAATCCTAAAACATTACTGGCAGGCCGTGTTTATTCACGCAAAGATCATCAGGCCCTGGATGCTGATTTTTTCAAAACGCGCTTACTGGATGCCTTGAGCTTACGCGAAATGATCATCCCGCACCCCTTTTATCGCTTGGTTTTTGGCGAAGGCGATGGCTTGCCTGGGCTGATTATCGATCGCTTTGGCGATTATTTTGTCGTACAGATTACCACTGCAGGAATGGAATTAGTTAAGCCTGTCTTGATGGAAGCCTTGATTGAACTTTTCCAACCGAAAGGCATTCTATTACGCAATGACCATGGCTATCGCGAAACCGAAGGCTTGCCTTCCGCAATCGAAGTGGCATATGGAACAGTCCCTGAAACCACTGAAATCATCGAAAACGGCCTGCGTTTTGAAGTGCCTTTATTGCAGGGGCAGAAAACAGGTTGGTTTTATGATCAACGCAATAACCGCGCCCGCTTGAAGCCTTATGTAAAAGGCGCACGCGTGCTGGATGTCTTCTCCTATTTGGGTAGCTTTGCGGTGCATGCATGCGAATATGGCGCAGCCTCAGTGGTGTGTGTAGACTCTTCCAAAAGTGCCTGCGAGCAAACCCTCAAAAATGCGGCACTCAATGGCTTTAAGGGTAAAATCACCACGCGCTGTGAAGAGGCTTTTGATGCCTTAAGAGCCTTGCAAAAAGAAACGAAATTTGATGTCGTTCTGATTGATCCTCCCGCGTTTATCAAAAAGAAAAAAGATTTCCAAGCTGGCTGCCGCGCTTATCAAAAGCTCAATCAATTAGCGCTTGCCTGTTTGAAACCAGGCGGAATTTTGTTTACCTCCTCCTGCTCCATGCATCTCTTAGATACGGATATGCAAAATATTATCAATGCAGCCGCTGTGACCAACCAAACCCCTGTTCAGCTTTTGGATTACGGTCGTCAGGCAGAAGATCACCCCATCCATTCTGCCATTCCTGAAACGCATTACCTCAAAACCTTTGTCTGTCGTAAGATGCCCCATTAGAGAACGATCATGATCATTGATGTCATTGCCCCATCTGGTTCTTTTCCTGCAGCGGATGTGGCTGCATTACGCGCCTATATTGAATCTAAAGGGCATACGGCGCGGATTCCAGATCAGATTCTGGGGCCGGATTTACTGGCTGCAAACTCAGATGCGGAGCGCTTTAAACAGCTCAAAGCCGCGCTTTATGCCGAAGACAGCACAATCATCTGGTGCGTACGGGGAGGCTATGGCGCAACCCGCCTCCTCCCTGACTTACAAGCCCTGCCGCCCCCCAAACATCAAAAAATCCTGATTGGCTTTAGTGATATCACCGCGCTGCATCTTTTTTTAAGCCAAAAATGGGGCTGGCCCACCCTGCACGGCGCCAGTTTACGTCAAATGGCCAAGGCGGACCTCAATGCCCATTCGATTCAGCTGACGGAAGCATTGGTTTTTGAAAAAAAACCCATTATTAATTATGCTTTAATGCCCATGAATCCTGCTGCCCAAAACTCGATTTCAATTGAAGCCGCCCTGACTGGAGGGAATCTCAAATTACTTGAGGCCAGCCTCGGGACTTCCTGGCAAATCAATACCCAGCCCAAAATACTTATTCTCGAAGAAATCAACGAATATGATTATCGAGTGGATCGCTCCTTGGTTCATCTCGCACAAGCACAGGTTTTTGAATCCGTAAGCGCCATTATTTTAGGAGACTTTACGCATGAGTTTCCAGCCCACGAGGCGAAGCTTGAAGCGGTTCTGAAACGCTTTGCACATGAAATACGCCTTCCTGTTTTTAGACGCCCCGGCATCGGTCACGGCACGGAAAATCTTCCCTGGCTTTACGCTCCAGCGCAATTAAACGCCTCAAGGCTGATCCAAATCTAAATTCAGATGTAAATTTAACGTTGACATTCTCTCGCCAACGAATTATAATTAAATAATAAATAATGAAACCCAACCCAGGAGAAATTACATGAGTCATGCTTCAGCTGCTCAAGCACAGCCATTAACAGCCGAGACTCCTGCTGTCATCTTAGATCTAAATCGCATAGCGTTATATGCAATTAATCATCAAGTAATTTTTTTGTCGCTCATGCCCCCCCCCCTTATCCCACCCATTCCCCTACCTGATTTAGAATTAAAATCACTTCTCAATCCAACTTCGGATCAGAATGAAGAGAGCAAAAAATTGACATCGCAGCTTACAGGAGCGGTCATTTTTACTGCACCATCTTCACTACCATTCTGCGAGTTGCAGCTTTTCGTCACAAAGCAAAAACTGGATCAGGGGCTGATTAGTATTAACCTAAGGTATTTAGATGCAACTCCAGAAATAACTGAAGCAGAAGCTGGAGCCGGAATGGGCTAAGCTATTCTTTTTTCGCTTTAAACCAACGCCACCAGGCGCGTGCATAGCCGATCATCAGCCCCAAAATCATGCCGATGGCAAAACAAATAAACATCAGCATGCTCAGGGGCGTATTAAAGGTGCGGAAGACAAAGTTCACATTTACCAAGCCTGGATTAAGCAAGGTAAAGACGATTCCAAAAATCAGAATGATGAGGAATGCAATGCCGCGTAACCAGCGTTTTAAAGGGATGTTCATGATGATCTCTGCCATAAGAATAGGGTAGAACCACTATAACAGGCAGGCCAAAATCTTACAACCATCCGGCCGATCTTCTAGTATAATGCCAGTATAATTTCAGACAACAAAGTAGCGTTTTAAATCTTCCGCCAATCCGTTGTCCCATCCGGCTGATCCTCTAGCTCAATGGAGAGTGCTTTTAGCGCATCACGAATACGGTCAGACTCTGCAAAATCACGCGCCAGACGTGCTGCTTTTCGCGATTGAATCAGGCTTTCAATTTTAGCTTCATCCACTGTCGATACATTACCTTGTAAAAAATGAGTGGGATCTTGTTGTAAAATCCCCAAAATTGCACCCAGCTTTTTGAGCAAAGCGTGCAGCCCTGGATCTTGCGTTTTATTAATCTCCTTTGCCAAATCAAATAAAACAGCCAAGGCTTCCGGTGTGTTGAGATCATCCGCCAAGGCCGCATTAAAGCGCGTTTCATACCCTGAATCAGGAGCGGGAGCTTCGAATTGAGCCCCCTCCAATGCACGATAAAGCCGCGTCAACCCTGCTTTCGCTGAGTTCAAATTATCTTTGCTATAATTGATTTCACTACGATAATGCCCCGACATTAAAAAATAACGCACCGCTTCAGCAGGATATTCCTCCAACACATCCTTAATCACAAAAAAATTATTAAGCGATTTGGACATTTTTTCGTTATTCACCTGAACCATTCCACTGTGCATCCAATACCGCGCGAAGGGATGACCATTGGCCGCCTCCGATTGGGCAATTTCGTTTTCATGATGTGGAAACCGTAAATCTGAGCCGCCCCCGTGAATATCAAAGGTTTCTCCCAAAGCTTTTTTACTCATCGCAGAACATTCAATATGCCAACCAGGACGACCGCCGCCCCAAGGAGAATCCCAGAAAGGCTCACCTGGTTTTGCCGCTTTCCAGAGCACAAAATCTAGCGGAGATTTTTTGACCTCGTTAATTTCGACACGCGCACCGCTGTGCAACGCTTCTATATTTTGTTTGGACAGCTTGCCATAAGACTTGAATTTTGAAACCTCGTAATAAACATCCCCATTTTCAGACGCATAGGCATAGCCCTTATTAATCAAAACCTGAATCATTTCGATGATTTCAGGGAGGGTCTCAGTGACTTTGGGTTCTGAATTGGGATGCAGCAAATTCAAGCGATCAAATTCCTCATGCATAATCTGCGTAAAGCGTGCGACAAGCTGATCCGGCGTTTCGTGATTTTCAAAGGCTCGCTTAATGATTTTATCTTCTACATCCGTGATAT
The DNA here is from genome assembly GCA_947476405.1 of Thiotrichales bacterium. Lineage (GTDB taxonomy): Bacteria > Pseudomonadota > Gammaproteobacteria > Francisellales > CACEW01 > JAJZUD01. Next base: position 28,291 of record CANJQG010000015.1, on the reverse strand, counting down.
TCCGAACATAGTTGACCTGATAACCCAATGAACGCAGATAACGCAGCAGAATATCAAAGGTGGTATAGGTGCGCGCATGACCGATATGACAATAATCATAAACCGTTACGCCACAGACATACAGGCTGACTTGACCTGGTTTTAAAGGCTGAAAAAGTTCTTTTTTTCCGGAAAGTGAATTATAAATTTGCATCGCGGCAGGGGCTGTGAATGATAAAGAATCATTATATCAGCAAAGCAAAGGATTGCGAATCAATTTAGCATCCTTTCTCGACTTTTGTAGCATTGATTTTTTAAATGAATCGTCGTATGATGATTTAGTTTTTAATTTAACTTACAAGGACAACTGTGAATAAATTATCGAAAGGTTTGCTCGGTTTGGCGATTGCATTCTCTAGTACCGCCATATTTGCAACGACAAGCACTGAAACACCTGCCTTAAAATTAGTAAATAAAGTAATTAACAATCAAGGGCACGTCATACAAAGCTTCACGGCTGTTGATGGACTGACTGGATTTGTCATTCAATCTAATCAAGGAGGCGGAAGCAGTGGAATTCTCTACGCAGATCCGAAGGGACAATATTTATTTGCAGGCTCCATTATCAATGCAAAAGGTCAGGATTTGACACAGCAATATACCAATCAATATATCAACAGCAAAATTGCCGGCCCTGCTTACGCACAGGCTCTGGGCCTGAATTACTTTAGCTCAGGAAGTGATAATGCACCGCACAAAGCGATCATTATCATCGATCCAAACTGTATTTTCTGCCATAATTTATATCAACAAGTTCAACCGCTAATTGATGCCGGTCAACTTCAAGTGCGCTGGTTACCGGTTGCCTTCCGTGACCCTAGCAGCCCTGGAAAAGCAGCCGCCATGCTGAATGGAGGTTCTGATGCTGCATCAGATAAACTATTGGCCGAAAATGAAGCCAACTTTAATAGTCAAACTGAATCCGGTAGCTTGACGCCTCTCCAACCCGACAGTAAAAATGCCGCCCTCACCGCTACTTTTGGTAAAGTAGCACAAAATACGCAATTCTTCAGTCAATCAGGCTTCAATGGCACCCCAACGATTTTGTACAAAGAGAAAAATGGCAAAGTGAGCATGGTTCCTGGTCTCCCTCAAGGCAAAGCCTTTGATGCGATGATCAATAGCATGGGTAGTACCTGGTAATGGCAAATCCCATCTTCAAGACCCTCAAATCCCGCGCGCATAATTTAAAGCCTGTCGTCTGGCTTGGTCAACATGGATTGACCGAGCCTGTTCTGACTGAAATTGACATTGCTTTAAGTGCACACGAACTCATTAAAATCAAAATCCCCGGCGATGATCGCGAAGCACGCAAGCAAATTATCCTGGATATTCAATCTAAAATGCAGACCGAGCTTATTCAGCACGTCGGCAAGATTGCTACTTTTTACCGGAAGAAAAACGATGTTCCCACAGTTAAGGCTAAGAAGGCTGCGCCAAAACGCAACTTTAAGAAAACTACTCCAAGAAAATCACCTTCATCGCGATGACCTGATTTACCCTGTTTTTATCGTTCCAGGAACATCCGTTTATCGTGAAATCAAAGCGATGCCCGGCCAATATCAGTATTCGGTTGATCAGCTCGATCGACTGATTCCCGCGATTAAAAAATCAGGCATTTTAGCTGTATTATTATTCGGTCAAACAGAATCTAAGAATGCCGATGGATCGAGCGCAACCGATCCTAACGCGGCTGTAATACAAGCCATCAAAGTACTGAAAAAAGCCCTACCCGACTTAATGATTATGACGGATGTCTGCCTCTGCAGTTATACGGATCATGGTCATTGCGGCCCCTTGTTTAACGGGCAGGTAGATAATGATGCAACACTCAAAGTCATCCGTAAAATGGCCCTACAACACGCCAAAGCAGGCGCTGATTTTGTCGCACCCAGCGGCATGATGGATGGAATGGTGGGCGCCATTCGTGAGGCCTTAGATCAAGCAGATTTTTCACAAACAGGGATTTTATCTTACTCGGTTAAATATGCCTCCAGCTTTTATGGCCCTTTCCGAGAAGCTGCGGATTCCACCCCTCAACAAGGCGATCGCAAAAGCTATCAAATGAATCCTGCTAATGCACTGGAAGCCTTACGTGAAGCAGACTTAGATGTAGCAGAAGGCGCAGATATGCTGATGGTTAAACCGGGAATGCCTTATCTTGATATCATCAGCAAACTTAGGGCTCAATTTGACCTCCCCATCTTGGCCTATCAGGTGAGTGGCGAATACAGCATGATCAAAGCCGCCGGTGAAAAAGGCTGGATTAACGAAAAATCAGTCATTTTGGAATCTCTACTCGGCTTCAAGCGCGCAGGCGCGACCGCGATTATTACTTATTTCGCCCTGGATGTTGCAAACTGGCTATGATGATTGGGCCGACTCGATCCGACTCACGCTGATTCCTTTTGGATAAAGCCAAATTTGAAGCTGCTTTGAGCCAGGATAGATCGCACAGTATACAATTTTTGCAGGAGCGCCATATTTTTTGAGCATAGAAATACCCTCTTTAGACCCACTATTTGTGACAAAAAAATCAGCCGTCTCGGGCTGTAAAGTTTGGGTATCTGTTAGCCAGGCATACGGGTATAAATCAGGCGTGACCTGCTCTATTGAAAGATGGGCATATAAAATCAAAGGCCGCGCCAGCCAATAATTCGCAATACCCTGCTGTAAATGATATTGCTTTTGAGCCTGTTCAATACACTGAACAGGCGGCCAGTCTGTTTGTGGGTTTCCAAACAAATAAGTAAGCGAGACAACAGCAGGCAGCAGACACAATATTCCAATTTGAATGATCAAAATAAGCAGTTTAAAATACTTTGCTATTTTTTCTTGCGTTCCTAAAGCACAGAATAATCGGATCATGCGCACACTCATAAAAAAAATGGGCAAATAAATCACAGGGCTAATATGTCTGGCAATATGCAATGATACGGGAACGCCTGGCGCTACATCGGGATCAAAGAAAATAATCGCAAGAAGGCCTACGCAAAACATGCTCAACAGAAAAACTTGTATAAAACTAAAAATCCTATTATTTCTGTTAATTTTAAAAAGATAAATAATCGATACACCCCATAAAAAGAAGAGCGGCGGCTCGACCTCCATCCATTTTAAAAACGCATGAATCAAGACCCCAATCATCGCTAAAATATTGCGGTGAAAGGGATTTTCAATATGGTTATAATTGACCTGAATATGTAAAAGATCAAGATGCCTTAGCAAAAAATAGCCGAGGCATGCGGCAATCAGAACAGTCAGCCCACTCGCCACCGTTTTTTTACGTAAAGTAGGATAGGAGATCAAGCAAAAAAGCAGACTCATTAACGCAGGGCACACAAAACAGGTGAGGTAAGTGGGGTCGCTCAGACAGGGGAAAAAAACAGAAACAAACAGCAAAATCAAGCCTAACGCAATTTTACCTGGCACAAATAAAATACGCAAAAGCAGCCAGAGAGCAAGCAAATTCATCACGCCGATATTGAGAAAATGATCATCAAAAGCAAGAGATTCATCCAGGCTACCCATTGTCCAAAAAAAAGAAACGGAAAGCAGCGTAATCCCCAACAAAATCACACCCTGATAAAGCTGAAACTCTATTTTATTCGATGTGACCAAGCGAATAATTTTTAAAAATAATAGGTAAAATAAAACCAAACTGATGAGTGTCGCCGCAATGATCGCATGAGGGGGCCCACTGACAAACAAACGACAAATAAAATATAGAAGCATATGTAAAAATTCAGGCGAAGCCATGAGCAAAAAATGACTGACGGGCTCATGATTTAAAACGAGACCTCGATAAATCATCTCCAGATAAAGCGTGTCAGAATTGACTAAATGCAGGCCAACCGCCATATTGCGCGTTAAAATTAAATAAAAAGCAAACACCAAAATCAGCGTTGATATCGCCGAGGAGACCACTGATTTTCGAGTCATCATCTATTTTTAACTTAAAATCGCCTGACAACTCGGCACGTCTTTATTCAACTGCACAATTAGATTCATCGTTTTAAAATGTTGATCTGACGCATTCCCCTTATAACTGGGAATGCATTGCGCAACCACATTTTTTCCAGAGCCATCATTTTTGATAATCGAATAGTGGATCATATATTCTGGACTTAAGTTAACTTGATGATCAGGCGTACAACCGTACCAAGTCAAGGCACTTCCACCCGCAAGCCAATATTGCTGAGACATGAACGCATATTTCATATTGGTATCTTGACACAAATTTCCGATATTACTGCTGATCGTTGCCGCCCCTAAAAAATAGCCTTGATTTTTACCTGTTCCATAAGGATTACTTGCACAGGCGGTCAGGCCAAGCAGGCTTAACAATAACAATCTTCTCATTTTAGCTCCAACGCTTATAACAGTCTTTCAGATTGTGCCTTTTTTGCTTATAATAGGCAAGTCTGTTTTGCACAAATTGGGGTGGTCGTGGAAAGAAATAAAAATCAAATAGATTTAAGTGATGAACTCTGGAATGTCAATGACACAGAAAACTTCAATAACGAAATTTATCACCAAATGCTCATGGGGCAGTATGAAGTTTACGTTGAAATGGCGGATCGCGTGAATGCACGTCGCAGCCTGGCACATACTTTTTTTATGACCTTCCATGCCATTGTTTTGGGTGCGCTCGGCTTTACTTTAAGCCATGAGCAAACCGTCCATCGCGTTGGATTCCTCCTCTTTCCGCTACTCGGCTTATTAGTGATGTGTTATGGCTGGTGGTCGCTGGTACAATATTTTAGACGCATGATGCGCGCTAAGACCATGGTCATTGCAGAGCTGGAAAAACGCCTTCCCTGCAGCCCTTCCTGGCAAGCCGAACATAAAGCCATGGGACGTGAAAACCCATATGGCCCCCTTAAACGTATGGAAGTGGTTTTGCCCATTATTTTTGCATTACTTTACATCTTCTCGTTTATTTATGCTGTGCATTTAGCTTAATTTATGCAATGGCTGAAGCGAACCTTTTGCCTCATATTGGGGCTTTTTTTTGTTTTTTCATCGCTTCAGGCAGAAGATCAAAACGCGGCTGATATCGCAAAAATGCTAGGCTGGGTGGATACCTCAAACTTAAAACAATGCCCCACCCAAAATTCCTGCGTCAATTGCGGGGGATATTATGACGAAAGCAATCTCCCTCAGCCCAGCAATATCGGATTTAAAGATGCGCAGGTTGTCATTCACGCGCCCCCACCGATTCACTATCAATTAAATGGAAGTGCGGAATTCACCAATGGCGTAAGCATTAGTCAACCCGGACGTTCTCTACAAGCCAACCAGGCAACCATCACACCTGATATTCAAACAGGAAAACTAAAGTCTGTCAGTGCCACGGGCAATGTACGCTTAGAGCAACCCGGACAAATTATTGTTGCAGATAGCCTCGATGCGAATTTAATTAATCATCAAGCCAGTATGACCCATGTCCATTATTTGCTTCGTGTCGGGGCAGATAATCCACGTCAAACAATGGCGTCTCCCACGACAAACACAAACTTCACCGGTTATGCCCACGGCAACTCCGAAAGTGTCAAACAACTGAATGGGGATCAATACACCCTCGATCATGCAAGCTATAGCACCTGCTCCCCACTCACTCGCACCTGGGAATTAGACGCCAATCAAATTGATCTAGATCAAAGCACAGGGGAAGGACAAGCCAAAGATACCTTTCTAAAATTTAACGGCATTCCGGTTTTTTACTTTCCCTATATCAGCTTCCCCATTAATAGTGATCGAAAATCTGGCTTTCTCTATGGTGGAATTGGTCAAACAGGCAGCAGCGGAGTCTCGTTATCCACGCCCTATTATTTTAATTTAGCACCTAATTATGATGATACCTTGACGCCCACACTTTATACAAAGCGGGGCCTTTTACTCGACAATAGCTTTCGTTATTTAACGCCCAGCAGCCAGGGGAGTATCGAAGCAGAAATGGATCCCTACGATCCAGAAAACAATGGCCAATTTCGCTATGGGTATATTTTGAATAACACCACCAATTTAGACAGCTGGCAAAGCAACTTAAATTATAATCAAATTGGTGATGATAATTTTTTGAATGACTTTAATGTCATGGAAGCCAATCAAGTCCTCTTAAATCGCTCGCTTTCACTCAGCAATCAAACTGAACACTGGAACTTTAATGGCCTCTTACAATCCTATCAAGTTGTAAACTCACAACTGACTACCGCCAATACGCCCTATACTGAATTACCTAAGTTAAATTTAGGCGCACAATATCCGAATATCTTGGGGCCCCTTAGTTTTTCGATGGACTCCAGCGCGGTCAATTTTAGCAAAAATGGGAATGGAACGCCCACCCCCGTTGAAGGACAGCGCTTAAATGTCACCCCTGAAGTCAGCCTGCCCCTCACCGCTTCTTATGGATATTTCACCCCTAGCATCAGCTTTGATAGCACGCAATATCATTTGCAAAACTATAGCCCTAACAATTTTTCGGATCAAAATCCCAATATTAATCTACCTATTTTAAGCGTCGATACCAGTGCTTATTTTGATCGCCCACTCTCCTGGGGATTAGGTCAAGACACACAAAGTTTACAGCCTCGCTTATTTTATCTGTATGTCCCTTACCAAAACCAAAATAATATTCCCATTTTTGATACCACGATTATTCCCTTCACCTATAGTCAATTATTTGCAAGCAATCGCTTTAGTGGCCTTGATCGCATGGGAGATGCCAATCAATTAAGTTATGCATTATCCAGCACCATTAATAATCAATCAGGGCAACAATTGTTAAGCGGCGGGCTGGGACAAACCTGGTATTTTCAAAGTCGTCAAGTTTCTCTCTGCCAAAATCAACCAGGACACCCCCCCTGCATCCAAAACGAAAACCCAAATTATGCCACTCAATTCTCGGATATTGCCGCTTACTTTACGTATAATTTTAATCCAGCCTGGTCTTTTAATGCCAATGCCACCTATGATGCCAATTATACTGAAATGGATTTGCAAGAATATACCGTCACCTATGCCCCCGGCAATAATCTATTTAATTTAAGTTATCAAAGCAATCGTCAAAACTACGGGCTTTTGAGCACAGAACAAATTCAAGCGGGATCCGCCCCGCCAGCTTCTTCTCTGCTCAATGGCTCTTTCGTTTGGAATATTAATGAGAAGTGGGCGATTCTTGGAAGCCTCAATTATTCTATTGAAAATAATGGGACGGTCTCTGAATTTACAGGGCTCCAATACAGCTCCTGCTGCTGGGCAATTCGTCTGCTGGCTTACAAATATGTGGTCAATAATAATCCGAACACACCGAATGTGATGACGGGTCCCATGACGACTGCTTTTATGTTACAATTCCTCCTCAAAGGATTGGGCAACTTGAGTACAAGCGGCGCTGCAGCAACGCAACTCCTCGCAACCATCCCTGGCTATAATGGACAATTAGGATTTTAAAGTATGATATTGAGAAACACATTTTTAGGCATTTTTGCACTGCTCGCCTCCACAATGGATCATTATATTTTTGCGGATACCGCTCCAACGCCCTTTAATGGCATCATCGCCATTGTGAATTCCGACGTCATTACCAGCGATGAGCTCAGCACCGCAACAACTCAAGCAATGGGTCAGGCGCAAGCACAAGGCCTGACACTTCCTAGTACGATTGTGATCGAACGCCAAGTTTTGCAGGGTTTGATCATGCAAAAAATTGCGCTGCAGCTCGCCAAACTCAATAATATTCAAGAAAGTGATGCACAGGTTAGTGCTGCGATTCAGAATATTTCAGCCCAAAATCATTTAACGCCTGACCAACTTTACGCTAAACTTGCAGCACAAGGTGTCACCCAGGCCGCCTATCAAAAAACCATCCGCACGCAATTGATTGTCCAACAATTGGAGCAACAGGCAGTGGCAGGCGCCATTATTATTACCCCGAGTCAAATTGACAATTATCTTGCGACTCAAGCACGCTTGAATAATGCAACAACTGAATATGATGTCGCCCATATCTTAATCGCACTGCCCCAAAATCCAAGCGCAGATGATTATGTAATTTTAAAAGATAAAGCCAAAATGGTCATTCAAAAAATGAAGTCCGGCCTGGCATTCAGTCAAGCGGCAATGACCTATTCTAATGCACAAGATGCCTTAACCGGCGGAGATCTGGGCTATCAAACCCTCAGCCAATTACCCACTATTTTTGTGCAACCGGTCAGCACAATGAAAATCGGTGAGATCGTCGGCCCGATTGTATCAGACAGTGGCTACAATATTATTACCTTGCTGGGTAAAAAAGGGGGAGGACAAACCGATACAGCAACCCACTATATTACCGAATTTCATGTCGAAGCGATTCTCATGAAATCCAGCCCAATCATGACAGATGAAGCGGTTCAAGGACAAATGCAGCGTCTGAAAACCGCCATCGAAAATGGCGTTCCTTTTGCCAAGGTCGCTGAAGCCAATTCCCAAGATTATTTCACGAATAAAACAGGGGGCGACATGGGCTGGGTGAATCCCGCTAAACTGGAGCCTGTCTTAGCCTCCCATATTGCAAATGCACCGCTCAACGCAGTGAATGGCCCGTTCCAAACTGAAAAAGGATGGTATTTAATTGAAGTCCTGGCTCAGCGTCAAATCAATGATACCGATGCATACGAACGTCAACGCGCTCAGCAAGCGTTATTCATGGAAAAAGCCAATGAGGCTTTACTGGCCTGGCAAGCGCAGATTAAAGGCGCATCCTATATCAATATTTTAGATCCTAACTTGGCGCCCCCTTCCGATGACACATCAAGCTCGTAAACGTTTTGGTCAAAACTTTCTCCACGATAGTGGGGTGATTCATCGTATTATCGATGCCATTCAGCCTGAAACCCGCAGTCATATTGTTGAAATTGGCCCGGGACAGGCCGCATTAACCACGCCTTTAATCGCAGCATCCAAACAGCTGACGGTCATTGAAATCGATCGTGACCTCGCAGCCATCCTGCAAAAACGAGAAAACGAGCATTTTAAAGTGATGATTGGCGATGCCCTTCAATTCGATTTTTCCACTTTATCTCAAGGCGAAAAACTAACCGTCGTGGGCAATTTACCCTATAATATTAGCACGCCGATCCTCTTTCACCTCATGCAATATCAAGAACAAATTGATGATCTATTTTTTATGCTCCAAAAAGAAGTCGTCGAACGCATGGCCGCCAGCCCGCGTGAAAAAGAATATGGCCGCCTTTCGATCATGATCCAGTATTTCTGCGCAGTCAATCCCCTTTTTCAAGTGGGACCCCATTCTTTTTCGCCTGCGCCTAAAGTCGACTCAATGGTCGTGCATCTCCGACCTTGGAAAATTTCGCCCCATCCAAAACTAAATGATTTCAAGCGCTTCAGCCTGATTGTTCAGCATGCCTTTTCGCAACGCCGTAAAACGCTGCGGAACGCCCTCTCCCAAATTCCAGATTTAAGCGTTCCCGAAACCTTTGCAAAAAAACGCGCCGAAGAATTAAGCGTAAGCGATTTTATTGCGCTTGCGAATATTAAGACTTAAACATCCAAACGCTGAACATTCAGGGCATTTTTCTCAATAAAGTCACGGCGGGGTTCAACGACATCGCCCATCAGCGTTGTAAAGAGCTGATCTGCGCCCACTGCATCGGCAATCGTCACTTTAAGCATGCGACGCACTGCAGGATCCATCGTGGTTTCCCAAAGTTGTGAAGGATTCATTTCCCCTAACCCTTTATAGCGCTGAATCGTCTGACCACGCTTCGCTTCTTTAAAGAGCCATTCGACCATATCTCGCAGATGATGAATGGGAAATTGCTTCTCCCCACGCTCGATATAACTATGACCAATTTGTACAAAACCATGCAACTCTTTGATAACTTCTTTGATTTCGCCATATTCATAAGAGGTAAAGAAATGTTCGGTGAAAATAAACTGCTGCTTAATACCATGTTCTGTGATATCCGCTTTAGGCATGAAAGCACCCGACTCTGTTTGATCTAAACTCAAGTCTACTCTGAGTTTCGCTGACGCTAAAATATACTTGGACAATCCATTCCACCAGGCCGTCACTTCTGCCTCATTGCTAAAATCAGTAGGGGCTTCCGCATGATGCAGCAGCGCCCAGAGCAAGACCTCAGGATAACGACGCGCCAAACGACCGATATGAGCCGTCACATGCTGAATTTTGCGCAGCCATTTTTCCAATGCAACGCCACTCACGCCGGGTGCAGAGGCGCTGGGTTTGAGCTGGGTATTTTCCAAGGCAATTTGCAACAGAAATTCATTCAAAGCATTGTCATCTTTGATATAGTTTTCTTGCTTGCCGCGTTTGATTTTATATAAAGGCGGTTGCGCAATATAAATATAGCCACGCTGAATCAATTCAGGCATTTGACGATAGAAAAAAGTCAGCAACAACGTCCGGATATGCGCTCCATCGACGTCCGCATCGGTCATGATAACAATACGATGATAACGGGTTTTATCCGGATTATACTCATCCCGTCCAATGCCACAGCCTAATGCGGTGATCAAGGTCCCCACTTCTTGTGAAGAAATCATTTTATCAAAACGCGCTTTTTCGACGTTTAAGATCTTCCCTTTGAGGGGCAAAATCGCTTGCGTACGACGATCACGCGCTTGTTTAGCGGAACCGCCTGCGGAGTCTCCTTCCACCAAGTATAATTCAGATAAAGCGGGGTCTTTTTCCTGACAATCCGCCAATTTACCGGGAAGGCCTGCAATATCCAGCGCGCCTTTTCGACGCGTCATTTCACGCGCTTTACGTGCGGCTTCACGGGCACGCGCTGCATCGACCATTTTGCCGGTAATCGCACGGGCTTCAGCAGGACGTTCCTGCAAAAAATCATTGAATTTTTCAGCGACGACTTCTTCCACCACGGTTCGGACTTCGGAAGACACCAGTTTATCTTTGGTCTGAGACGAAAATTTAGGATCCGGCACTTTGACTGAAAGCACACAAGTCAAGCCTTCCCGTGCATCATCACCCGTTGTCGCGACTTTATGTTTTTTAGCCAGGCCGTCTTTTTCAATATAATTATTCAGGGTACGCGTCAAAGCCGCACGGAAGCCTGACAAATGGGTTCCCCCATCACGCTGCGGGATATTATTCGTATAGCAAAGCAGATTTTCCTGAAAAGAATCATTCCATTGCATCGCCACTTCCACCGTAATGCCATTCTGCGTTGTTGAAGTATAAAATGCGGTGGGATGAGACATCGTTTTATTGGTGTTCAGATATTCAACAAAGGCTTTGATTCCCCCTTTATATTCAAAAATATCTTCCCGTTCCGTCCGCTCGTCTTTAAGACGAATTCGCACGCCCGAATTCAGAAAAGACAATTCACGCAAACGCTTCGCCAAAATATCATAATTAAAAGTCACCACATTGCTGAAAATGGTCCGGGAAGGTTTAAAACGAATTTCAGTTCCACGCTTGGTAGAAGGCCCACATTCGGCAAGCGGCGCTTCAGGTTCTCCTAAATGATAGATCTGCTTATAGGCTTTGCTATTGCGATAAATCGTTAAGAATAAATCCTCAGACAAGGCATTGACCACCGACACACCGACGCCATGCAGCCCACCCGATACTTTATAAGAATTTTGATCAAACTTACCGCCCGCATGCAAAATCGTCATAATGACTTCCGCTGCCGAACGCTGTTCGCCTTCATGCAAATCGACCGGAATACCACGTCCATTATCCGTAATGGTCACGGATTCATCCGCATGAATAATCACATCCACTTGATCGCAATGCCCCGCCAACGCTTCATCAATCGCATTGTCAACCACTTCAAACACCATATGATGCAAGCCCGAACCATCATCGGTATCGCCGATATACATTCCCGGACGTTTACGAACGGCTTCAAGCCCTTCCAAAACCTTAATACTTGATGCGTCATAAACCTGGTCATTCAGCGGTGTTTGAGTCATATTCAGCCTTTTATTTTTTAAGATCAAAAACAAGCTGATATTCTAGCATAAAGGATAAGGTGGAGGGAGAGGCGTGATTGACAGGAGGGGTGCTTTCCAGTAAAATAAAATTAACCATTATTTAAACAACAATAAAACAGGAGAATATAAATGAAATTTACAAAAACAAGTCTACCTGGGCTTCCACTTGCTTTACTGATGGATCATGGTGGCGTGTTGGATGGTGCAGCACTTTCAGGAAGAGTGCCATCTGGCCATATTGTAACTGGGCAATACTTTGATGATGAAGAAAATTGTACGATCCTAACTCAATCAATCTCTAGAACAGTCATTGAAAATTTAATTCAATTAAGAGCTTCAGGCGTAAAACTTTGGTCCATGAGCAATAATGACTTTCAAGATCAGATTGACCTGATTGAACTAATACAAAAGGCTTATCCAGCCTTTAAGTTTGATGTTTTATGGCAAGCAGGGGAAGCAGGCTCATCTACAAAAATGACTACTTCAACCACGACTGCATGTGATCAAGTTCTTATCATTGCTCCCAGAGCGGATGGTTCAAATATTAGAGGGGATGGTAAAGATGGTATTCGAGAAGCCTATGTAACTGCAGGCTTAATGACCTCTGAACAGAAATCTCTTATTGTAGTGCTTGATGATGGCCCAACTATTATTAAAAAAGCAGACGGCGAGGGTTACTTAACCACAACGTTTTCTGATCGCACTGCAGAGGCTGCTTTTCAGGAATTTTTTGAAATTACTTGTTTTCCGAGAATTGGCGTGGTATCTGAATCAGCTCGCACTGCGGCAGCAGGAGGGGGGAGCGCTGCCCCTGTTTCTCAAAGAACAGCGCCAGGCACTGCAACACCAATGCGTGATCTAGCGGCGGAAAGGACCCCGTTATTAGAGAAAGAAAAATCTGCGAAATCTTGCTGCGTTGTGATGTAATTTAGCCGCCTCATCGTAAAAAAAGAGACCAGATTTGCGAACAGAATTTAAGTTTGCTTTTTTGTCTCTTTTCGTTTTGTTCTTAATTTTTTCACAGCGATGCCGTTCAGGGTTGAATGGGCACTGATTAAAAATTAGGGGGTAAAGTCAGAATCAGAGGAGGCATCTTCGGCTTGCCAACGCAGCCTAATACTCGGAGTCAATCGGCCACGATAATCTATTTCCGCCAGAAGTGGCTCTGTCCCATCTACTCTTCGCCGGCTGAGCTCAGCATAATGATTATGAAGGGTTACACACTGGATGAATGCTGCCATCCCAAACCCAATCGTCCCAATGCAGCCAATAACCTGCTTTGCAACGCTCTCAGTGTATTGACCCTCTACTAAGCAATATATGCTTGCTCCAAGCATTCCTAGTGTTACCGCAGCACAGGCTGCATACGAACGCCGATTACGTGACATGAACCACCCTCCATTTACAATATAAATAATTTGTTGCATTAATCATACACCATAAAAATAATTTTGTAAAGTCATTCTAATCAGACTCATGCATTCTGGTGTCAATGATCCGATCATTTTGCAGTATGGCTAATTCCGCAAAGGCTTGCCCGTCTCCAACATATACTGGACGCGTGCCTGCGTTTTTTCTTCCCGGACGAGACTGAGAAAGACTTCACGTTCAAGACGCAGCAACCAGGCGGCATCGACAGATTGTGGGTCGATTGGGCCACCGCTTAAGATACCGGCCACTTTGGAGGCGATGAGCGCATCGAATTCACTGGCAAAACCGCCGACTTTCAGGTTTTCAATCATGCCCATCATATTTCCCCAGGCGGGTAGGCCTTGCATTTTGATCGGCTCTTCCCGCACTCTGACAAAAGGCTGAGCCACCAGTGCATTTAATTCCTGCATCGCGACATAGAGTAATTCGTTCGGATTCATGATGATGACATCACTCTCGCGCAGATAGCCCATTTCTTTGGCTTGATAGGCACTTTTGGCGGCTTCAGCCATGGCGATTTGTTTAAAGTATTGTAGCAGTTTTTCTTTCGCATTGCTGCTTTGACTCGCACGCAAGGCCATTTCTTTGCTACCGCCTGCACCCGGAACAATACCGACACCGACTTCGACCAAGCCCATATAGGTTTCGAGCGCAGCGACCACTTTGTGACTATGCATCGCCAATTCACAACCGCCGCCTAAGACATAACCTCGAACCGCTGTCAGAACCGGTACTTTGGCATAACGCAAGGCTAAAACTGTGTTTTGGAACAACGATAAAATAGCCTCCAAGGCGGAAGCACCGCCTAACATAAAAGCACCTGCGAGATTCATTAAATCGGCGCCTGCGCTAAAATGTTCCGATTCGCGTTGCCAGATGATCAGCCCTTTATAGGATTGCTCAGCGCATTCCCGAGCCTGATTTAATGCATCCAAAACGGAATTTCCTATTGTGCATAGCTTAGTTTTAAAGCTTAGCACCAACGCCCCTTCATGCTCCCAGGCATAGGCGCCCTCATTTTCAAAAACAATTTTGGGTGAGGCCGGATATTTTTGGCGCGCATAAACCGGCAAGTTCAAATGTTCTGGTATGGTGTCTGCATACGGCTTACCATGAATAGCAGATTCCAATTCAAAGAGACCTTGCTTCCAGCCAAAACCAAACTTTAAAGCGCGATCGACCTCGATGCGTGAGCCGGATATTTCAGCCAAATGCTGATGAGCATACGCAAATAAGTCTCGAAATAGGCGAAATAAGAATTGGGCTTCGGGCAAAGGATTGGCTTCCAGTCCAGGCCATGCATCGACAAAACCTGCTGTTTTGATGGCTTTCACGAATTCAGAATTGGCTTTTTGAATGGCAGGACGATAGGTTTTTCCAGCAATATCCCACACCATTAAACCTTCCGCCGTTTTCTGATAGATCCCTTTTTTAGTTTTAGCCCCCAATGCACCTTGATTAATCAAGCCTTGCAGCCAATCAGGACAGGTCGCACCCATGGTCGCCACCACATGAGACAACACATCCAGACCTACCAAATCCATCGTTCTGCAGGTTGCTGACTTCGGACGGCCAATCAATTTTCCGGTGAGCTCATCCACCACTTCCAGCGGAATATTGAGCTCCACCGCGTGTTGCAAAGTGGTCAGCAAACCATATACGCCTAGACGATTGGCGATGAAATTCGGCGTATCTTTGGCCCGGACCACTTCTTTACCCAAATGAGAGACCAGAAAAGTTTCCAGATCATCGAGCAACTGCAGGCAAGTCTGTGCATGCGGAACCAATTCCACCAAAGGCAGATAGCGCGGCGGATTAAAAAAATGCATGCCCAGAAAACGGGGCTGTACTATTTTAGGCATGTGATCTGCCAAGGCTGAAATCGAGAGGCCGGAGGTATTACTGGCTAAACAAGCGTGTTCGTTTAAATACGGCGCAATCTGAGCATATACATCTGCTTTGATTTTTAAATTCTCTGAAATGGCCTCAATCACGAGATCACAGGTTTGAAGGCAGGCCAGATCATCCTGCAAATTTTTGGGCACAATAAAGTCAGCAAACTGCTTAGATGCAAAGGGCTCTGGATCCATTTTCAGCAAGCGCGCTTTTCCTGCCTCAGCCAAATTCACCCCTTCTTTTTTAAGATCAAATAAATAAACAGAAAAGCCGGCATTCGCAAAATGCGCCGCAATTTGTGCGCCCATGGTCCCACTGCCGATCACTGCGATATGTGTTGGATTCATGATGATGCTTCCTCTCTTTATGTTGAGAATCTATTTTTCGGCAATTTGCGCGAATTTGCAAGCAGTGTGATGAGCATCCTTCACATTATACTAGAATCAATTCGCACGCCCTGCATATCTAAATGGGCTTCACGTAATTCCAGGCCTTTCAAGGATTGCAGCGCTTGCGTGATTTCATCTTTAGAGGCAAAGGCCAGCACAACGCCAGCAGCCTCTCCGCTAATGGCTCCGGCGCCACAGATTTTTGCGGCAATATCTGCATTTTTTAACTGTCGAATCAAAGCCTGTACTTGCGTCGGAACCACCCCTAAATCTTCCAACAGGTTTTGATTATCAGAAATCGCAGCTTTGAAAGCACTGAAATCAGCCTGCTCTATTGCCTCGGCCATACGATCACTGACCTCTTGAAAGGCTTGAATCCGTGTAGGTTCTTTCTGAAAAATAGCCCGCGTATGGCTCACACATTCCCCCGTCGTAGAGGCAGGCTGACCGGTCAAAATTAAGGTAAAAGGAAAGTCTGGCCAATGAAGAAGATGCGCTGTTTTGTCATGACAAAATCGAATACACCCGCCATGGGCACTGACATAAATATCAAGCCCGCTGGATTGACCATGCTGTAAGTTTTCAGCCGCAAGATTTAAATGAAAAAGCGCATCCAAACTTAAATTTTTACCTGTATATTGATTTAAAGCAAAATTGAGACTGACAATGGCTGCAGCAGAGGAACCCATGCCATAGCCACTGGGAATCGCTGAATGTGTATGCACAGAAAGACCATCATGCATTTTGACATTTAGCTTATCGATAAAAGCGGTAGCGGTGTATTCTAAAAGATGAAACGGCTCTGTAAGCACCTTTCGAATACTGTGCTCGCCTTCCAAAAAACGATGATAATCCGCCTGAACCTTGGCCTTAAATCGACGCAAATGATGAAGTGTACGTGCACGCTTGTGATTTAAATTCGCCAAATCAAACAAAACTCGGGGCAGACTTTGGCCGCTTACTGTAGATTCACAGTAAATATTAATCGCCATTGCAATAGCAGAAACACCGTGCAAAATAGCATGCTCACCGGTTAAAATTAATTTAGCCGGCGCACGGGCCGTTCGTTGCTTTAATGGCATGAGGATTCGTACACGCGCTGATGATTTTTAATTTCTGCTAATCTAAAAGGCCCGCGCTGAATCCGAGGCAGCTCTAGATAAGAACCATCCTTGGGATATGAAAATTGATAAGCGGCTTCGTACTCTGCAAGATTAAGATCTTCACGCAGAGCAAGGAGCTCCCGATGCGTTTTTGTGAATAAATATTTTGAATAATCCGGCAAAACCTTTGCACTAAAAAATTCACCAATGCAGCCGGAACCATAACTGTAAAAACCAAGACGCTTCCCCGCCAAATCATCCCGATGCTCCAATAAAGAAAGAAGCCCCAGATACAAAGAACCGGTATAACAATTGCCGATTGTACGACTATAGCGCAGACTATCTTCAAGAGAGGTCGCCATTTCTGAGACAATCGGACGAGGAAGCTGATTGACCAATGCCAGCTTTTGCAAAGCTTTTTCAGCCAGACGGGGAATCGGAATATGAAATAAAAAATAATCATGATCCTGATAATCGCGACCCGTTTTTTCATGATAATCCAGCCAGGATTCTTTTAAAGCTTTAAGATAAAGTTCGCAGGAATATTTACCATCCACCAAGGCTTCATCACGATAATTGGGGCGCCAAAAATCCATGGCCTCTTCGGTATAAATACCCGAGCCCGTTTCAAAAGCAATTAATTTAGGCTGCGCAGATAAAACCATCGCAACCGCACCGCCTCCTTGAGACGGCTCGCCCACAGTACCTAATCCATAACGCGCAATATCCGAGGCCAAAATCAGCGCTTTTTTTTCTGGATTACTTTTAAGCCAATCCAGTGCAATCATCACCGCTCCTGTTGCACTGTAGCAGGCTTGTTTAAGCTCTAAAACACGGCAATTTTTGGGTAAGTTCAACAACCTGTGAATGTACATTCCCGCAGCCTTAGATTGATCAATTCCACTTTCGGTTGCAAACAAAAGCAACCCGATCTCTTGAATATCAATTCCTTGAAGAGCCTGTTTGCTTGCATTGGCTGCCAGCGTCACAATATCTTCATCTGGAGACGGCACAGCCATTTGATATTGACCCAAGCCAATGTAATACTTATCCTGCGCGACATTGCGCCCAGCCGCTAAAGTCGCCAAATCAATAAAATGACGAGAGGTATAAAAAGAAGCCGACTCAATTCCAAGCTCGTGCATAATTAGCGCATAAATTTCGTTAAATCTAATCCTCTGCAGTATACGGGCTTTGTCGGAAAATGTCGATGCGGTGAGTCACGCTTCTCTTTATATTTATAAAATGATTTGTCATGACAAATTGGGGGCCCACTCCCAGGCGGAGGAGTCAGAAAATAAAGCCCGCAACAAGCGATTATTCATCGCATGACTGGCTTTATGCGCTTGATATAAGCCTTCAATCGGCCCTGCAACATATAAGTCTCCAATGGCATCCAAAAGTTTATGGCGCACAAACTCATCTGGCGCACGCAACCCTTCTGCATTCATAACCCCTTCTTTGGATAACCCTACTGCATTTTTTAGACTGGCGCCCAAAGCCAATCCTTTTTGGCGCAACCCCTCTAACTGATCCGCCATACCAAAAGTCCGAGCTCGCGACACCTGCTTAGAATATGCAGAGACTGAAAAATCAAAATCTATTTTTTGATGATGAATCGACGGATGGTCAAAGTCGATACTCACCTCTAATCGATAATGATCAAAAGGGGAGAGCGCTACAAATTTATCACCCTCCTCAATCCGAATCGTTTTTTTGATCCTGAGAACTTGACGAGGCGCATCTTGCTCCAAAACTCCAGCCGATTCAAATAAAAAAACAAAGGGCGAAGCACTTCCATCCATAACAGGAATTTCATCACTATTTAATTCAATCACGATATTATCAATTTCTTTACCCGCAAGGGCGGACAGCAAATGCTCCACCGTTTGGATGGAAACATCCTCTTCTACTAACTTTGAACACAATGGGCTTTCACTCATTTTGTCATGACAAATTTTAATTTCTTTAGGGGGCGATAAGTCCGTCCGTCTAAAAATAATGCCCGAATGAATCGGTGCAGAATATAAAGAAATCGTTGCTGATTTTCCAGAATGCAAGCCAACACCCGATAAATGGACTGTATTTTTTATCGTGTGTTGCCTGGATGGGATATTAGACATAAAACCCCTCCTTTATTACTCCGCTTGCTGGCGTCGCAAAAAGGCAGGAATATCTAAATAGTCATGATCCTGAAGCTCTCCAGCTGGACGTTTCGGCATGCAAGGATTCAGCGCAGCACTGCCAACACTAATTTGACCAGGCATCCGATTAGGACGCATCGCGCCTCCTGCTTGAATACGAGGAATGCCGAATTCACGAGAACTGTCTCGGGTATCACGCTGACTGGACAAGCCAGTCACAACGATGGTCACACGCAATTCTTCACGCATTTCAGGATCGATGACCGTACCCACAACGACGGTCGCTTGATCAGAAGTAAAGCTCTTAATGACTTCGCCGACTTCTTCAAATTCACCAATCGACATATCCATTCCTGCAGTGATGTTGACCAACACGCCTTTGGCTCCGGATAACGCAATATCCTCAAGCAATGGACTGGCCACGGCTGCTTCAGCAGCTTCACGCGCACGGTTTTCGCCTCGTGCACTGGCGGTTCCCATCATGGCCATGCCCATTTCCGACATCACTGTCCGGACATCTGCAAAATCGACGTTGATCAAACCAGGGCGGGTAATCAATTCGGAAATCCCTTGAACTGCGCCTTGCAACACCCCATTGGCGGCCTTAAAGGCATCCAACAAGCTCACCCCTTTCCCCAAAACAGTCAGTAATTTTTCATTGGGAATCACAATCAAAGAATCCACGCGCTCGGCCAATTCACTGGTACCGACTTCAGCAAGCTGCATGCGACGACGCCCCTCAAAAGGAAAAGGCTTGGTGACAACCGCCACAGTCAAGATCCCCATTTCTTTCGCGATTTCAGCCAAAACAGGTGCAGCGCCCGTCCCCGTTCCACCGCCCATTCCAGCCGTGATAAAGAGCATATCCGTACCTTCTAAAATATCTTGCAAGCGATTACGATCTTCCTGTGCTGCACGCTTACCGATTTCAGGATTGGCACCGGCACCTAAACCTTTAGTCAGTTGCGCGCCCAACTGAATCACATTACGTGAAGTACAATTTCGCAAAGCCTGGGCATCCGTATTGGCACAATAAAACTCCACGCCTTCAATATTCTGAGAAAGCATATGCTCGACTGCATTGCTGCCGCCTCCGCCTATTCCAATCACCTTAATCACCGCATTATCGAGCAGGGTTTCTGCTACATCAAACATCATTGTTGACATTGTTTTTCCTCTAAAATTGTGCAACCCAACGTTTCATTTTTGAGAACATTCCAGGCTGGCCTTGTTCTAATGAAGACGTGGTATGCAAAGATTCTTTTTGTTGCTGCTCTAAATAAAGCAACAACCCCACTGCGGTTGCGTAAATTGGATCCGCAACCGCTTCACTTAATCCTAAAACACGAGAGGGTAGACCTAAGCGCACAGGCATACGCAGCACTTCTTCAGCCAACTCAATGGCACCGGTCATTTTGGATGCACCTCCCGTCAAAACTAAACCAGCCCCAAGGCGCTCAATGAGCCCACTTTTGACTAATTCTTCATAAATCAGGTTAAAAATCTCTTCGTAGCGTGCTTCAATCACTGAAGCTAAAGACTGAATGGACACGGAACGTCCAGGACGGTCTAACATCCCACGTACTTCAATTTGTTCATCGCTGCGTGCAAGGCGGGTTAACGCCACACCATGCTCCACTTTGATTTCTTCTGCATATTGCGTAGGAACACGCAGTGCATGCGCGATATCATTAGTGACCTGTCCGCCTGCAATAGGAATGGATGCCGTATAGCGAATGGAACCTTCTGTAAAAACAGTTAAATCTGCTGTACCACCACCAATATCCACCATACACACACCGAGCTCTTTTTCATCATCGGTTAAAACGGCATAGCTAGAGGCCAATTGCTGGAGGACTAAATCAGAGACTTGCAAACCACATTGACCAATGCATTTTACCACATTCTGGACGGCACTGATTGAACCCGAGATCAAATGGACCTTGGCTTCCAAACGAACGCCGGCCATGCCAACAGGTTCTTTGATTTCATCTTGATGATCAATTAAAAATTCTTGTGGCAAAATATGCAAAATGCGCTGATCCGCTGGAATGGCCACTGCTTTAGCGGCATCAATCACGCGTTCTACGTCGCCTTGGGTGACTTCTCGATCTCGAATTGCGACCACACCATTTGAATTGAAACTATGGATATGGGAGCCCGCAATGCTTGCGCAGACGCTCGTCACTTTAACGGCGGCCATGCCTTCCGCTTCTTCAACTGACTTTTGAATCGCTTGAATCGTATTTTCAATATTGACAATCACGCCTTTTTTCAAGCCTCTGGACAGTTGATTCCCCAGGCCTAATAATTGAATTTCACCGCTTTCTGTATATTCAGCAATCAGCGTGCTTACTTTTGACGTGCCGATATCCAACACCGCCATTAATTTTTTTTCTGGCATTTTTGCCGCCATGATCTAAAAAACTCCTCTAAAATCTCGATTTTTTGCGAAATACCCCAGTAAACGTATATAGTGTATTACACTTATCAGTTAGGCGACAAGGGGGTATTACAAAAAAATTGTCGCTCAACCAAATAATCCGCGATCGATTAAATCACAGAGGCAATGAATGACCAGCAAATGCGTTTCTTGAATCCGATTCGTTTTATCCGATGGAACACGAATTTCAACATCTTGCTCGTTTAATAAAGGCGCCATTTTACCGCCATCTTTGCCACCTAATGCGACCACTTTCATGCCGCGTTCGTGCGCTGCTTTGATGGCCTCAAGCACATTGCCTGAATTTCCACTGGTTGAAATGGCCAGCAAAATATCACCGGACTGCCCCAATGCCTTTATTTGCTTAGAAAATATCTCGTTATAATGATAATCATTGGCAATCGCCGTGATGGTAGAACTGTCCGCCGGCAATGCAATCGCAGGCAAAGAAGGGCGCTCCCGCTCATATCGATTGAGGAGTTCTGATGAAAAATGCTGGGCATCGCCTGCTGATCCGCCATTGCCACAACACAATATTTTTTTGTTGTCGATCAATGCAGAAATCATGATATTCGCTGCCTTTTCAATAGAATAAGGCAATGATTTTAGGCCTGCTTCTTTGGTTGCAATACTGTCACGAAACTGTTGTTCAATAATAGAAATAGAATGCATAAGGCCTCCGTAAATAATATTAAGAATAAAAAGCGTTTTTTATCCAGTTGAAATCCGACTCATTATCGCCATTTATGGCCACGACGTCAAACCGGCACAGGGGTGGATGGCAGGGATAATGTGCTCGCAAATACCAATTGGCCGTACGCACCAGGCGAATTTGTTTTCCGCGTGAAACGGATGCGGCACTGCCTCCGTAATGTTGCGTGCCTCGATATCGCACCTCAACAAAAATAAGCTTATTTAAAGAATCCCGCATGATCAGGTCAATCTCGCCTAATTTGCATGAAAAATTGCGAATAATTAAGTGCAAACCTTGTTTTTGCAAATATGCCAGGGCACGGTCTTCCTGCGCAAAGCCGATAGGGCGACTCATCATTTTTTGTTTACATAAAGTGATCTGAACAATATTTTATCATACCATCCAATTCTGTACAATAAAATCCCGCACCTGAACGGGCGTAATATATTTGATACAATCACAACGCGCTGACTTTTTAGCGCGAGAAACAACACAATGAGGGGCTTCCAAGGCAGAGGCATTTTTTCCGAGAGGCCCCCAGCGCTCGATGTTCATGTCTTGCTGATCGGGAAACAAACCCAAAACGGGTGTGCCCAGCGCAGCAGCAACATGAAGCGGACCCGTGCTTCCCACCACGAGGCCATCGACCTCTGCTAAAAATGAAATCAGTTCATCCAAAGTCAATTTTCCAAAAAGGGGAATCACGCGCTCATTCAAAATAAGGTCATTGAATTTTTCCGCTTCTTTTTCACTTCCCGTTAAATATATTGTGACCTGTTTAGGCAAAATATGGATCAGCTCGGCAAAATGCGATTTAGGCCACTCCACGGCATTGCCATTGCTTCCCGGGTGAATGACTAAATTAAAGGCATTGGGATCCAGCAGTGCTCTCATTTCTGGATCCGGCTTGGCCTGAAAATGGATCAGTTCATGCAGCTCCTCACGTGGCACGAGATAGGGCATATTAAACGCTTTCAGAAACTGCATGGACATCTGCGCCTGATGCAAGCCGGAGCGCTTTCGTTTTAACCATAGTATTTTATTGGCCGTCCAGAAATAATAATAGCGATGAATATGACCAAAACGCAAAGGAACGCGTGCTTTTTTCATGATTTTTGCAAGAAGCTTATTCGTATAGGATGGAATAAATACGTCGATTTTCAGAGCGCGTAAATAGTCAATTTGATCACGCTCATTCAAGTCAAACAGGGCCTCAGAACTGATAAAACAGTCAATATCCTGACACGCCTCCACCACCCCCTGTACATAATTGCGAGCGATCATAGAAACTTTGCAGTCCGGAAAATGCCGTTTCAATTGCCCCGCCAACGGCATAGTCAGAATCACATCACCAATATTATCGCTTCGATTGATTAAAAAATGCATGACACTCGCTTTGAATCTTTACAAATGAGCGCCTAATTTCGCAAATAAACCCATTCGCGTCAATGAGACCATTTTGCATTTATTTTAAAATAAGGTTTTTTTAATTCTTGCATAAATAAAAATGGGGCAGCATAATTAATTCATCGCTATTAAATACTAAAAACAATGGGGTATTAATGCTTAAATTACAGGATATATTTCCCATTCTTCCTGCCAGAGTAGAAAGCAATCTTAGAACCAGCACGCCTACTCACGCAGGGGCCGGTGGGGCCGGAGCAGGCAGTGGCGTTGGAATCGGAACGAGTGCGGGTGCTGGAACTAGCACTCCTGCTCATGCAGGTGCAGGTGGGCCTGAAGCTCCTATACTGACCGCACAAGGGGAATATATCCGAACCTTAATTGCAAATGCGAATGCTTCAGATCCTGAAGAAGCAAGATTTTCAATCGATGCACTGAGAATCATCATGGGTGGTGAAGAGGCAGCCAATGATTTTTCTGGCCATCATTACCATTCCAGGCAATATCTCTCCTGGCGACTGCGCATGGATACCTATGCCGTGCTCGTTATAAATTTACTGTCACGATTTTCACATCACGCACTGGAGTGCATGGACGCTCTGCCAGATCTGGTAGACATGACAGATGAATTTTTAGCCCCCTATCGCGGTCGATATATTCTCGATTCCACTAAACTGGCGGGTCTACAGGTCAATGCATCCAGCGAAATCCTTTTTTACGTGCCTGAAGAAACGGGTGTCGCTCAAGCTGTTTTTATAAAAAACTGCGCCCGTTTAAAAAAAGCCCTGCATAAGATGCCTCAACGCTGCACGATTCCTCTCAGTGAATCACAGTTTCTGGATGGGATAACCGATAATGGCAAACATACAAAGCCCCCTAATCCTCTACTCTATGCCAGCGATAATCTGGATACATTAAAACAACAAGTCTTTGCAGCAACCCGTGCTGAATGCATTCTACATTTTTCAGGGACACTTCAGGATGTACATGTAGCAATAGAAAGTGCCGATGCGTATGCAACCCAATTTGCAGATGCATGGCTGGCCTATATGGATGTATGGTTTGAGGGGAAAGACTTGACATCTATCCAGAAAATGCCAGCACATCAAAGCACAAAGCGGCGGGCCATTATGGAACAAGCAATCGTCATGCAGAGAGAATTCCAAATAAAGCGAACAGATGGCGCGACTGAGTATGCTGATATTTTTAATAGTCTCCCCGTGTTCGATTCAAAAATAGGCCCCCTTGATGCACTTGATCCACTAGATGTTCAAGAGCTGCTGAGCCCATCCTCTATTCGACAAACGACGCCACTTCACCTGGCGCTTGCCTCCAAAAATTCAGCAATCATTGAAATATTCATGCAGATTATTTCTGCTCAAAAAACCGTATCCTATGAAGAGATTCTCAGAAAAAAAGACCAAAACGGAAAAAGCATTGAAAACCTCATTGATGAAATGGGGGCACAAAGCCAGTCTTTAAAAATAACACTGGAGTCTTACTGCAAATCAACCCCTCTTTCAACAATTCCCCCAGATTCCTCTATTTTATCGCC
Source organism: Thiotrichales bacterium (assembly GCA_947476405.1). Lineage (GTDB taxonomy): Bacteria > Pseudomonadota > Gammaproteobacteria > Francisellales > CACEW01 > JAJZUD01. The sequence continues at coordinate 3,202 of CANJQG010000015.1, read as the reverse complement.
TGACACACGCTCTCGTGCATCCTTTATTTCTAGTCGGGGTTCAGAAGGCATTCCCTTTCATTTACCTTCCTCTTTTTCGGAACTGGCGATGGAAATGCAGAAAGAACAAACAGAACCACTTGCAGGTCCATATAAAGATAAACTGCCGGAACTCGCTTTGACAGCCATTGATTTTCATGATGAAGAAACCCTCACTTTTCTGTTAAATCCCAGAATAAAACAAAAGGCTCAAATTGAAATTGAAGCTACTTATTTAGAGCTCATCAATACAGGTCAAAATCAGGAGGATTACCCCCTGGATTTATTGCATTTATGGCATCTTCATCTTGAATATAAGTTCCATTATTTGCTGCATCAGCGACTTCATGCGGCCCCCCTTCCAACGATTCGCAGCAATGATGATTTGGCGAAAATCAGAATGGAAGTATTTGGGGAATTGGGTGCTACAATCGCTGACGTATTTCATAAATTAGATGCTGCAAGAAAAAAATTTTTTGTTACGCAACATAGACAAATGGAGCCGGTTCTTCAGAATTTATATGCTGCTTTTTGTACTCGGGAAAATGTACTGTCCATGCGCGTATTTGATGACACAAAAACGCTTACTCATAATATCCGTGCACACGTCTCTTTGTCTCATATTTTAAAAGAAAAAGCAAAAGAATATACCTTCGCCCAATTTGCCTGCCCCAGTGATAAACATGCTAGGTTTTTAGCGATTTCCATCTGGATGCAAGCCTGGCAAAAAAGACGTACTTCTGAAAATCGCCCCCTGCCTTTTATAGTTGATATGACAGAATATGCACTGAATAAAGACCTGGCCTGCCTCCTCGATAATACTCACATCCCCTTGATGAGTGTTGATAATTTTGGCAATAATCTTCTGCATCGCGCTTTTTGGAAAAATGATGATACCGTTTATTCACTCCTTTTAAATCAGGATCCAATAGAAGTAAAGGCTGCTTTAGGCGCATTGAACGAGTTCAATATGAGCCCGAGAAACATCACTGAATACTTGACAATGCCCAAGGCATTATTTGCCATATTATGCCTAGAAATGGGCTTCTCAGGTGAGTCTACTTTTTCGGATGAAGATCAAACTTTATTCGAACAATTAAGTAGATATTTACCTCTTTATCCAACTCTGACACAAGAATTATTGAAGCTTGTTTCCGATCTTCAAAAATATCAGAGTAAAAACATGGAAGTCAAAGCTACGGCCATGAGAAGACTTGGAGCAGGAAATCCACTGACCCAACTTTACAATTGGCTATCCAAAAAGTTAAGCGGCCAAGATCAAGTTGCTATTTTTCATCACAGAAGCGCAACTTTTGCAACGCTTAGCCCCACCATGCAGTGGTTTGAAACTCATTGTGCCCCCCTTGATCCCCACAATTTAGAGCATGCCTCTGACAAATTCAGCCCCAAAATTTTAGCACATGCCGTTGCTTTACGTACTGCAATTCCAGGCATTTTAGAAAGTCCCGCAGCAAGAGGCAGCAAAGTCTTTGCACCTGTATTCTCTCCCATCATGGACCCGCGCTTTCAAGTGGCCGCCACCCTATTGCCAATACTGGAAAGGCGCTCAGAAAGGGCAACGCCTAGAGCAGCCCCTCCTACGGATTCGGACGAAGAGACTGTGAGTGAGTATGACTAACACGAACCATAGTCGAAAATAATAATAAATAATGATTGACATGAAACAAATAATATTATATAATAATTAATCAGAGCCTCTTCATATTAAATTAATAAAACTAAGGAATAAAATAATGCTAAGTCAAGCTATGTCGGTAAGTGGTAGTGGGAGCGTATCGTCAGAACTTGTAAACTTACCTTTGCCAAACTCGGAAAGAATGGCTCGAATGGCAGCTCTTTCAAGTTTGCACAATTTGACTGACGGAGATATGGCAGCGCCAAGCTTTTGCGCTTTTTTTTATACATTAGGTTTGTATACATTAGGGGCTGGCTTGATCAATACAGGTGATGCCTATAGCCAACTTCAGTTGGCTCATCTTACAACAGTATTGCCAGCAGGGAAGCTTGCGGAAAGTCCAGATGTGGAGGCAACAACCGCACTTTCTTCTTTATCTGATTCTGCAGCAGCGAGAAGAGCTGGCCTCCTGGAATTGTATTATTCTTTTCCGGAAATCACCTCGCCTAACGGCTCAAGCACTGGATCCGTTAATTATCTTAAAGCTGCCTTACCCATTCTGGTTGCATTAGATCATTGCGATCAAGCGTTAATTAATAAATTCCAGACCCCTCTTTATAATGACTGGAGCATGATGACTATGGGTAGAATGATGCATCTTCCCAATGGTTCCTGTATTCCTGGACACGGTCTTCTCATGCTTATCTACCTGCATCGTTTTATTCATACCAGAGAAAAAGCAGCCGAATTTGATTATATAACGTACGCCGGCCTCATCCGGCTTTTATTGGGAGAGCTGGATAAATGGCAAGACTTAAGTCTTGACCGTACGCATAGGCCTGATACAGGCTTTGATTTAAGCAGTCTTTGCATCCTTTTGACACAACTTGATTCTTTCAGAACCATTAAGGATGTCGATGCGGCCGCTGGACCCGATATGCTCGAACTTGCCACTGGAGGTGCATCTGCCACAGCAATGCCATCGGTCGATCTCGCCGCTGTACCCCATACGCCTGAACCTATTCATGTGGATGCATCTGTCACAACAATGCAATCGCTCTCTTTGCCCTTCGCTGCCGCTACGCGTCTACCTGCATTTTCTTTTGAACTAGAAAAGAAAATGCCAGCGTCCAATCCCCCGTGCTTTGTTCAATGATAAATAATTGAGACCTGCATGAGAAAGGAGAGGGGGGGGTATTTTTTCGCTGCCCCCCCTTGATCCCCACAATTTAGAGCATGCCTCTGACAAATTCAGCCCCAAAATTTTAGCACATGCCGTTGCTTTACGTACTGCAATTCCAGGCATTTTAGAAAGTCCCGCAGTATCACCTTCAATATCACCAATGCGTGATTTTGTTTCCACTATTTTTGGCCTATCTTCTATGTCAGTACGATTTGGAATGAGACCTCTTCCAGCCGTCATTTTTAAGGGGCCGCTACTTGCCATTTTTCGCTTCGCGTCCGTCAACTCTTGAGCTTGACTAAAAAAATAGCCAGCAGGCCCGCTATTTCTTGCAATCTCCCTGTAAATCGTCGACCGATTAACCT
>CANJQG010000014.1 GCA_947476405.1 Thiotrichales bacterium | reverse complement strand
GCTGACCTCCTTAGGTAAATTGTTTTCGCAAACTAATTATACCACAAAGTCAGCAATTATGCCGTGTTCAGCCCTCTTTTTTTGATTATTTTTACTTTCCCTGAATTAATAAATTCGCTCACTTGCTGAATATTGCAAGAGGCTCATGTAATACTTATTTGTAAATAAAGGGAAGTGTGGGAATAAAAATGACCAAATCGTTCAATACTTTAAGGGATAAGATGCCCGCAAAAGCTTTAAAAAAAGCAGATCAACTCATCGAAAAAATGATGCTGGATATGCCTTTACAAGAATTGCGTCAGGCAAGAAGCTTGAGCCAGGAACGCCTTGCAAAGCTTCTGGATACCAAACAGGCGAATATTTCGCGTATTGAGAAAAGAGCTGATATGTATATTTCAACCCTGCGCAGCTATGTTCAGGCGATGGGTGGGGAGTTGCAAATTATCGCCCATTTTCCTGAAGGGAATGTCAGGATTAATCAGTTTCAAGAGATATAGAATGATGGCAAAAACTGCGACATTTTTTTCAAAATTTGACAAAAAATATGGCCGTATAAAGTGAATGACGATGCAAAATAACTGCACTGTTATTCACAATATAGCGACCCTATAAAGTGAATAACAGAAAAAATTGACCTCTAACCCGCGGATTGTCTAGTCAAAAATGACTGGCTTCACAATTTCTGCTTCAGGAGTTTTTAAGCATTGCAATCCCCTTCAGCCATATTATCACCCATATACACCCAAAAATAGAAGTCGATAGAAAGTACAATGGTGCGATTCCAATTGTCATTTGCGGTCCTTATAATAGGCAAAATATATAAAAAGTGTGGCCAGTATAAGTAACCATGGAAAAAATTGTCATCGCTCTTAAAAACCTTGAAGGTGCGAGTCCATTTAGTGCCAAAGTCCATATCCCTCTGACCGAGTTGTCTATTTCGATTAAACCGGTGGGCACGCTCAGCTATCCATTGGATGATCGCAGTATTCGCGCCTTGATTAAGGTGGCAAAACCAGCGCAATTTGGCTGGCGTGAACAGACCCTGACTGATAAAACAGTGCGTGATGCCTGGGAAATTGATAAAAGCCTCATCACCATTAGTGGCGATGCAGCGCTTGCAACGGCACTTGAATCGATTAAAGACGATCTGGGACTCCCTGAATCAGCAACCCTCAAGGCCAGCCTGCATAATTTGTTGATTTATAAGAAAGGTCAGTTTTTTAGCGCGCATCAGGACTCGGAAAAAGAAGAGGGTATGATTGCAACGATGGTTCTTATTCTGCCCAGCACTCATAGCGGTGGCGATCTTGTTATTGATCATCAGGGGAAGAAAGAAACGTTTTGTAGCGATCAACTAAAGCCTAATCAATTCAGTGGCATTGCTTTCTACGCCGATTGTCATCATGAAGTCCAGCCCGTCAAGCGCGCTCATCGGATTGTATTGACTTTCAATCTTTCATTGGAGCTTTCCAAAGATGCGACAGCGCCCACTACGCCATACAAACCTTTAATCAACGCCATTCGGGAATCATTCAAGGCGCAAGAAAGCCCCAAACAATCCGCCCATCAGGAACAAAAAGCACCCAAAATAATTTACCTATTGGATCACGAATATACACAGAAAGGCCTGTCCTGGAGCCACTTGAAAGGGGCAGATCGTTCACGGGCAGAGGCCTTCAAAGCCGCAGCGGAGGCTGTAGATTGCAATATTTATTTGACCCTGGCAGATGTTCAAGAAACATGGGATTGCGAACAAGACCAGGATTATGGACATTATCGTCACTATGATCGTTATCGCGATTATGATGACGAAGATGAAGATGAAGATGAAGATGGCTACGAAGACGATGACTATGATGATCATGAATCAGAGCCAGAACCCACTGACCTCATTGACAGCAGCACGGTGCTCAAGCACTGGCTTGACCGTGATGGACACCTTCTGCCTTATGCTGAATACACGACTTCTTACCGTGATGACTTGTGCTGGACCGCTGATTCCGACGACTTTGAGCCCTTTGAGTCAGAATATGAAGGATTCATGGGGAATTACGGCAACACGCTGGATCGCTGGTATCACCGCGCGGCCATTGTGCTGTGGCAAAAACAGGATCATTACTCCGCTTTGTTTCAAATTCAGCCTGACAAAACGATTGCCGCACTTTTAGACCTGGCCAAACAAGACTCTCAGACCTTTAACGCTATGGGGCTGATCCCTCGCCTATTACCAGTGCTTCAGTCTTTTTGTCAATACTCAAAAAATGCAGAGGCAGCATCTGACCTAATGTCTTTGGCTGCTCTGTTGCAAGACCAGGAATTGGCTCACAAGTTGATGCAAAATTTTGATTTGAGCATCTTGACTCCGCAACAACTCCCGGAATTTTTGGCATTACAAAAAGCCTATGGCACTTCTTGGTGTTTACAACTCTTGAAAGAATGGGGTTCTGAACACAAGCATCATCATAATATATTGGAATGTAAGAATTTATCCAAATTAATTTCTGCTCTGTCCAGCTATTCAGAAATAAGCGACTGGCTCATATGCCATCACTTTATTCAGCTTAAAAAGCGCCATTTACTTGCCAAAAAAGGGAGCACCCGTAATCTGCTGGAAAATGCTTCCAAACATATTTCAGGGGTTATTGACTTATTGCATGCCTGTGCAATTGGCCAACATGAAACCATCCATCAAGAATTAATTGATCATATGATTTCTAATCCCAGCGTATACGACCCACTCCTTTTGACAAAATCACTCAAGAAGTTCAAGAAAAATTTGGGAACGCTTTCGTCAGAGACTTGGGGCTATGAAAAATTAAAGCAATATCTGATCACGACGCTACAGACCGAACATGATCAGGGTGTGCAGGCAGCAGATGATTGGTCAATCAAGGCGGTATCAAACTGTACTTGTGCAGATTGCAAGACCCTCAATACATTTTTACAGTCAGCCACTTCGAAAAACGTGGTATGGCCCTTAGCGAAGGACCGCAGGTCACATATTCACGGGAAAATCACTGACCTGTGCATATCCGTGACCCACGAAACGCAGCATACTGGATCACCACACAAGCTCATTTTGACCAAAACGCCTGCTCTACATGAGGCGGCTCACTATCGTTTTGGTGAGGTGGCAGAGAGCTTGGAAAGACTGACGCACGAGAAATAAAGCATGAAGACAGACCAATCTATCTAAATGTCTCCTCTATTCTGCATGAATTTTTAATAAAAAAACTTGCAAATTATAAAAGTTTTTGCTATCATACGCTTATGAAAACAAGCAGCCAAGAAAAATTAAGATCCCATTTGAAAGTAGGCCAGATCTACCGCAGAGGAGATTTAACTCAATTTTCTAAAGCAGTAGACCGTGATTTGATGGGATTGGTCAAACAAGGGGCCCTTGAAAAAATTGGTGCCGGACTCTATTATCGCCCCGCAAATTCACGCTTTGGTGCGCTGCCTCCTAATGATGAGGCATTGGTCGCACGGTTTTTAAAAGACAAAAATTTCCTGCTCTACTCTTGGAATCAATACAACTCCTTAGGTCTGGGCCTGACACAACTTTATAATCGTGTAGTTGTTTATAATCACAAGCGGCATGGCGTGTTCAAACTTGGTAATCAGAAATTTGAGTTTAGAAATTTTGCGCGTGGCTTTCCCAAAAAATTAACAGCCGAATTTTTGCTGGTGGATTTATTGAATAATCTGGCGCAGCTTGCTGAAGATGCGGATTGGGTTAGAGCCAATATCAAACAGCAACTGGCAAAATTTGATGTTAAAAAAGTACTCAAAAATTCCGAAGAGTATGGTAAAATAGCGACACAGCATTTTTTAAAAGAGATCTGCCATTAAACCTATTTTCTTACATCAATTACCTGATGCAAAAGCCTTATTTGCAGCGGTGGCTAAAGAGCGCCGCCTGCTGCCCAATATTGTTGAAAAGGATTATTGGCTGATGCACTGTTTATGGAGCCTGCAACAGCATGGCTTCGAGTTTGAATTAAAAGGCGGAACATCTCTTTCAAAAGGCTTTGGCATTATTGATCGTTTCAGCGAGGACATTGATATCCAGGTTCACCCCGAACCAAATGAAGACGTCAAAATCGGTAAGAATCAAGATAGGCCTGTGCACGTACAGAGCCGCAGGACTTTCTTTGAAAAGATCGCGTCACAACTTGCCATACCTGACATGGTTTGTAGTCGCGACACAGCGTTTGACGATGCGGTCAAAATGCGTGGCTTTGGCATTCGGACGGAATACTCATCGCTGTTTAACGGTCTAGCCAGCTTGAAGGATGGCGTGATGCTGGAGTTAGGATTTGATCAAACCACGCCTAATGTCGCGCGAGATATTAGTTCCTGGGCATTTGAAAAGGCTGCGGCAATGAGCGTACTCGTCATCGACAACCGAGCGAAACAGATACTTTGCTATTGCCCAGAATATACTTTCGTCGAAAAGCTTCAAACGATTTCCACCAAATATCGTCTGCAACAAGCCAATCACACGATGCCTGTCAATTTTTTGCGGCATTATTATGATGTCTACAGATTGCTACACCACGAGCGTGTTTTAAAATTTATCGGTAGCCCTGAATATGTAGAGCATAAGGCCAAGCGCTTTAGAATGGGCGATGAGTCTGATTTAACAAAGAATCCTGCCTTCAGCTTGCCTGACCCCCAAGTCCGTGCGCTTTATAGCGGTGAGTTTAAGAAAAAATCGGCGATTTATTTTGGCGAACAACCTAATTTTGAAGATATTTTGGATTATATTTTGCCGTTTTTGCGGCGCTTATAGCGAGCTTTTTTGAAGAAATCATGACAATACAAACGGCCTTAAAATAACTCTGAAGCATTTTGAACAACATAGCCCATCTCTTTGTATTTCTTGAGTCTTTTTTTATACATTGATACCAAAACAGCAGAGTTCGCATCGATATAATCATGCACAATGATCTGCTCCTTGCCTTGATGCTGACGATGCAAGCGCCCTACATACTGCTGCAATGTCCCATGCCAGGATATGGGAAAGGCCAAAACAAGTGTGTCCAATTTAGGATCATCAAAGCCTTCTCCAACATATTGACCCGTCGCAATAATTACGCGGTTTACCTCTAATTCGGATAATTCTTTCATCATAGTGGCACCTGCTTTCTTTGTCCTTCCACCTTTAAAAACAAAAACATTTTCGACTCCCGCTTCTTTTAAACGGGCATAGAACCAGTCCAAATGCTGGGTCCGTCCCGTTAAGAGCAAAGGATAACGGCCATTGCGATAGGCCTCGACAATATCTTTGAGGATCAATTCATTGCGAGCATGATCTTCAGTTAAGGCACCCTGCAGATCTGAAAAAGACAAGACTCCTGGATTAGGAATGAACTCTGTAAAATGGGTACGAACCAGGCATTGATATTGACTTTCTGATACGGCTGATTTTGTACTGACCTGGTGCCGAATGGGCCCGCATTGCATAAAAATAATCGGTTGATGGCCGTCTTTCCTAAAGGGAGTTGCAGTCAGACCCAGAACGTATTTGGCTTTTACTTTTTTGAGGATTTTCTCAAAACTGAAGGCGGATAAGTGATGGCACTCATCCACAATGACTTGGCCATATTGGGCGATTTCTTTCCTGACGTTTCCGCCTTTAATCAGGCTTTGCATCATTGCGACATCGACTTTGAAGGTCGGTTTGAATTTTCCAGCGCCAATCATTCCAGGTTTATTTTTGAGAGTAAGAAAAGCGGACAGCCTCTCCTGCCATTGCGTCAACAATTGTTGACGGTGTACCAGGATTAACGTATTCACTTTGCGTTTCCCGATCATGTATGAGGCAATCACTGTTTTACCAAAACCTGTGGCAGCCGAGAGTACGCCGATTTCATGATTGAGTAATTCAGATGCCGCGCTTTGCTGCGTTTTTGTGAGCTTGCCTTGAAATGCAATCTGCATGCGTTGACCTATTTCACGCTGATCATCAAAATGAGGAACGATTTTGTAATGCTCCAAAAGCTTTAATAAATCAGCCTCACACCCTCTTGGCAGGCCCAAATAATCAGGAAAAAGTTCGCTGCAATTAATGATTCTGGGTTTGTCATAGGTGGACAAGCGCATGGCCTGGGCTTTATAAAATTCCGGATTTTGGAAGGTCGCGATTTTTCTGATCTTATTCACCAATTTATTGGGCAGTCCTGCCAATGTAACATAGAGAAAATTAGCCTTTACAATGGTTATTTCTGGCGGGAGAGCTTCTTCAATCGCAGGATAAACTTCAGCGTTAAACAGCGGGATATTCCAAGGCTTTGGCTGATCCTTTTCCGTAAAAGTAGCTTTCACATCCAGCAACTCTGTCTGCCCCTGAATGCTCTCAAGCAATGCCTCTATTTCATATCGTGTCAGTTTTTGGGCTTTGTATAAAATTAGCCATGGATCATCAAATGCAATGAAGGTTCGCTCCACATCGACAAAAGTACTGTTGCCATTTTTGCGCCGTTGGCCTTGCAAAGGCAATGCGATTAAATTTCCAAACCCACCGCTTGGCAAGGTATCTTGATTTGGGAAAAGACGATCGTATGATTCCAAACTCAAATGAGGATGATCCTGCATCGTCAATGTAATCAAGCCTGTGCCGATGTTTCTGGCCAAAGCAGCGGGGATTGCTTCTTCAAAAAACAGCCAGGCATGCCCGCCATTCCCCGACTGAGAGCGCTCAATTAAGATTGGAACACCATATTTTTTGCAGGTGTTGTGAAAAGCAGCAATATCTTTTTGCCATAGCTCTTTATCAAAATCGATCGCCAAAAAATAACAGTGGTCATTGGGCAGCATGGGATAAATCCCTATCATATGCTTGCCGGTGAGATGGTCATATATGACTTGATCGGTGATCGTTTTCCACTTCTGATTGGGACATTCACTGCATTTGATTTTGGGTTTTTGGCAAAACTTTTTGACCCATTCGTTATGGCAGGCGGGTGAATATCCACTTTTCTCGGATTTGGCGTTTTCCCAGCGGGTTGGATAGACGTCACTGCGACCGCGAAAGAGCGAACGGAACAGTGCGATTTTTTCGGCACGGGTCAAAGAAACCAGCGTTGGTTGCTCAGTATTCTCTGGCGGCTTGGAGGGCGGAAAGCAAAAGGCAATATTGTGTTGTGCAAGCAATTGCTTAAGATAAGCATTCTCCTTTTGCAGATGCTCTATTTCTGAAAGGCTTTTCACCTGATTCCCTATTCCAAAACCCGCTCAGCAAACTCAACCACACTTTGCGTATCCGTCCATACAGCCTGAAGCTGCTCCACGGACGACTCCGCAGGCTCATTTTGGCAATAGCCTCAGAGCAAAAAGAGTTTGGCGGGATGAGCCTGTTGCTGAATCAATACTTCCTGGATAAACTCAGCGCTCAAACGTTCTGATTCTGGACGTTCTCCATGTCCAGCGGTGTGTGCGAGGGCGTGAATGACGGAAGTAATGGCACGCTTGAGTGGCGGTAAGGCCTCTGCGCAGAATTCGCTATCGAGGAGTACTTTGGTAAGACGCAATTGATGCGTGCTTTCTTTCAGCAATCTGATTGCCTGGAGGCGATCCTGCTCAGCGATTTGCTGTTTGGATTCGACCATTCCGGGGGCTGCATGCAGAATCTCTTCCGGCTTATTCATTTGAATCACCCCGGCATTAATCAGGCGTTGCAGGGTGGAATAAGTCTCACGATCCAAGACTTCTAGGCGCGGGGCTTGCTTGGGAGATTCTTCCGCCATCAATTGCTGTAATTGCATTTGGAGATTTTCAGCACCATGCTCGACGACCGCAAAAATGATATCCTCACCACTGATTTGATCTCGATAACGTTGAATCAGATCAATTTGATTATCGATTTGCGCCAGAATACGCTTGGTGACGCTCTCTGTTGCTTTGGGTTTTTCGGTCTCAAATGGTGTTACGGGTTCGGCGCCGCCCATCAATGCTTGCATCCGCTCCATAAAGGCCGCGCGTCCTGAGGGCAACTGCATGCTTTGTAAGTCTTCAAAGCCATCCAATACGCTGTTCGCCAAAGTTTGTTTTTGGCCAAGCAAATAAAGCATGCGGTGTTCGATGCTGTTTTCTGTAATCAGATTGATGACCTGCACCGGACGGGTTTGGTGTTTACGCCAGGCGCGGGCGATGCGTTGTTCAAGTTTGGCGGGATTCCAAGGCAAATCGAGATTGATCACCACATTGGCGGCTTGTAGATTTAAACCGACGCTGCCTGAATCAGTAGACAGAAACAAACGACAATTTAGATCCGTTTTAAAGCGATTGATTTCAACGCGACGGCGCTGTTGTGGCACCGTGCCGGTATGCCAGGCAAAACCGTGTTCTTTTTCAGTAGCCCAATCGGCGACGAGTTCCAGCATACGTTCCCATTCCGAAAAAATAATGACCTTGCTGCTTTCATCCGCTAACAAGTCAGTCAGTATCGAGTCCAATTCATCGATCTTGGGCGCAATTCGACAGGTTTGATCGAGGATATAAGTTGTATCGCACAGCATGCGCATACAGGAAAGTAGTCGCTGCAGTTGCTCCATTTCTTCTTTGAAAAGAGGGCGTTTTTTTGCTTTTGAAAGCAATCTGGCAACGAGATCCTCATATTCAGCGTAACGCTTCTGCTGTTCAGGATCCATCTGAACAAAATAGTTATTGATCGTGCGCGCTGGAAGTTGACCTTCGACATCCTCTTTGCGACGACGCAACATAATGCCTTTGAGACGGCGATGCAGTTCATCCAGATTTTTATAGCCGATGGCTTTGCCTTGCTCATCCAGCTGATAGAAATCGCGATTAAAGCGAAAAAGCGGCCCAAAAAGATGCGGATCCAGAAACTGCACAATCGAATAGACATCATCGATGCGATTTTCCAACGGCGTGCCGGTTAGTACAAAGGCATAGGGGCTTTTTAATTCCTTGATGGCGTTGGCCGTTTTAGTTTGCCAATTTTTGATGCGCTGCGCTTCATCCAGAATCACGAGATCTGGCAGCAATAGGCGCTGGATTTCAGCCTGATCCATCACCACTTGCTCATAATTGGTCAAATAAAAGAAGGCGGGCTCTTGGTATTGTTTGAGGCGATCTTTGCGTGAACCTTGAATAATGCGCACAGGTAAATCGGTAAATTTGGAGATCTGCTCTTCCCATTCTGCTTTCAGGGAAGCGGTGGCGACCACCAACACGCGCTGAATATTTTTATTGCGCCGCAGTAATTCAGCAGCCGCAATGGCTTGAACGGTTTTGCCCAGACCCATTTCATCTGCCAGCAAAGCGCGTTCACTAAAAGCCAAATGCATCATCCCCTGTTGCTGATACGGAAAGAGCGGGAATTTCATGAGATCAAGCGAACGCTTGCCCACCTCCACATCCTTCAAAAACGTCGCCTCGTGAATCTCGCGCTGCGCCAGGCGTTGCTGCCGTTTAAAAAACGTATCGATATGCTGGGAGACGCGTACTTGAGAGGCCCCGTTTTCTACAGATAAAAGGGTAGTACGCAAGGCGGGATAGGTCACCAGTAGATTGCCCAAAAGACTGCCGTCACTGGAAAAGAAAGGCTCCAATGTTTTTTGAAGCGAGGCCGAAAGCGATTTCCCCCATTGGATGCGAATACGCGGCGTATCACGCGTATCGAGATAAACTTCACTGCGAGGTGAACCTTCTTTTGCCGCAATATTAAAAGCCCTGACGCCTGTTTTGCGCTGACGAAACAAAATATGCTCGATATGTTTGCAAGTGCCTAGGCCGTTTCCAGAGGCATCCGGACAATTGCAGGAGTTGATGTTTTCAGTCAGGGAGCGGATTTCAACTTGATACTATTTGTCACGTTCTCCCCGAATCAAATAGCTGCCAAAATACGTTCCCTCTGATGACTCTGTGGCGCTGAAATTAAATTGTTCCAGCTGGCCTCGCACACGGCGGCGCTCGATTTCTTCGGCATCGGTAGTATTCCAGCTGATGCTTGAAAAGCTGGGCGCTGTGGATTTTTTTGCTTGTCTTTGCTTGGGTTTGTCTGCCATGATTGGGATCCGCTCTTTCTTAACAGAGTGTATTCTCAAATCTTTCAGTTCCTGCGTCAAGGTGGTGCATCGTTATTGTGCATCGTTATCGAGTGTCCCACGGCTATTTAATTTTTGCACATCAAAAACTGGAAGCCAATGAAAACATTGGTGGGCCCACTTGGACTTGAACCAAGGACCAAAGGATTATGAGTCCTCTGCTCTAACCAACTGAGCTATGAGCCCGACAAGTACAGTATACTGGATTGATTGACTTCTGTAAATATGGCCAGAAGTCAAATTTTCAGTCTGAGGCCCTAAAAAGGGCTGTTTGTTCCACTTTGGGGCCAGCGAAGCTCAACATTTAGTCGATTAACTGATGCAAAAATTTGGGCAGATGAAATCAGGTCTTGGGTTTCAATAGGATCAATATCCAGCGCTTCCGGTTAAACAGGCGCGACGGCGCCTCAAGGCTAGCACGTGTTTGGCATCCGTCTCGACGCGGTGTACGCGTCCTCCCATACGATTTTGCAAAATCGTCACAAGTGTGTATTAATTTGTGTAATGCCGTTCACAACGGCGCCGACGGAGCACGGGGCCGCGACCCGGCACACGTTTGGGTTAGCGGGTATCCCGCATCGGGTCGCCCCTTGGGGTGGGGCAGTTGTCCCGGATTTGCCCCCCTTTGGAAAGCGATATTATGGATAAAAACTCCATGTAGTTTTTTTTAAAAATTACAACAAATATCGACATAAATCGTTGTAAATCATAGATCTAAAAAAAGATAGCGCCGCGTATAAAGAAAGCAAAGGCGGCGCTAAATATCAAATTTTGGAGCTTCTTCGCCTTTATGCCGTATTTTTATAGGCAATAACTACATCGAACACAGGGTACACATAAACGCCTTTGCCTTTTTTAATGCGCTTTAACAGTCTAAGCTCCTCAAGAGATCGTAGCGTGTGAGAAATATTAGAGGGCGATTTGCCAATTTTACTGGCCAAATCTGAAACTGAACAGCCCTCTGTTTTAGCGAGCATCTTGAGCACCTCTTCCTGTGATTTAGAAATGTTTTTTTTCTGTAAGCGCTCTTGAATTAACATGTCAATAAGGGGTTTGGCTGCTTCCAAAGAAATTTTATCGGCCAAATCGCCCACATGGAGAAGGCGCAGCATGCGTGCTAACAATCCAAAAATATAACGCAATCGTCCGTGAGTCAATTTGTGTAGGTAAATTAGGACAGCCCAATCAATGGGCAATTCAACAGACTCATTCATTCTAAAATACTTCACGCGCCGATTCACCAACTCTTTAAATTCGGCTTCATCTACAGGATTGATTGTGACCTCATGGCTGATAATGTCGTCTAAGCGATCGACTTCTTGGGCAATAAAAGCACGTAATCCCACGTCGCCAACTAGAATCCAACTGATTCCATCCGTTTGCATATAGTCGCGCAATCCATTAAATAAATATTTAAGGTGCTTCTCTTCATGAATAATACCGATATCTAAATTGTTGAGCTGAATCAGAAGTCCATGTTTAAAACCAAGCTCAATCGTGATTTTGGCTAGCTCTTCCAGGTGGTCACCCAGCACACTGGAAGGGACGATCATGGGTTGCGTAACAATGCCTGGTGTTTTTCCATAGTTGGCTCCAACACTGAGTCCTTGAAAGCCAATTTGCCCTCCAAATGCTCGATATGTTTCGGCAATTCGGCTGGAAATCGCCTTCGCAGATTGAAAGGCCTGATTGCTTTCCAAATCTTTAGCAAATAAGAGTTCAAGACTTCTGACCACATTGGCAATGATGGCCGCAAACAATGTTTCCAATGACCAACCTTCTTCAACTCGAATTTCCTTGGGGGGTGTAAAATAACGCTTTTGTTCTTGAGCATTGAAACGCATCAGATTAGCAAATGACGTTGTGCCAACACCCCTCCCGCCTTCAATAACAAGATTAACATTGCGTCCCGCCAAAACATTGCTGCATACTCTGACTTGCTCCTCATGGCCAACATACAGCGATAAAGTACGCTGTTTAATGGGGTTGGTATCCAGTGGATCTCCATTAAAACCCAATACTTCCCAATCCATGATGCTTCCTCATTTGAATTATAGTGAGCCAATTATATCAATTGAAATAAAAAATTCAAGTGAACTCATTCTTTCACTAAAATTCAACTATTATTATTTCTAAATCAGAGCACCTGAGTAGTTACCATTAAGTTTAATATAAATAATTATTGACTTGTTAATTTTTATGTGATATTATTTAATAAATTATAAATTATAAATTATAAATTATAAATTATAAATTTTAATGGAGGCTGTATGATTGGAAAACGTGAATGTGATGAATCTATTTGTTCGCAAATAAGTGGGGTTGGTGGCGCAAGGTCCTCTTTGAGTAGCGTGCAACATAATGCAGGGAGCTCCCCATCTAGAAATCTTCCAGAAAGATGTCTGATTGCTGTTTTAACCCTCATTTGTCTGCCGGTTTATGTTGTCCCTGTATTAATTCTTTGGGGCCCACTTTATTTATTCGGCAGGAATAACGGCTATAATAATGGGTTTGAGCCAGGTATCCTGCTGAGAGATATATTTAATTTTGTATTTCATAATAGTGAAGTCGCTTCTAAAGCCGATTTTTCGTCAACCAAAGCCTTGCCTGCTTCAGGCCCGGCAGGAGCAGGTTCGGGTGCTGGAGCAGGAGTAGGAGCCGCCTCAGGAAGTGATGCAAGTTCTATTCCTGCAAAAGCTGCCGAAGTTAGTGCAACGCCTTTCAGGCCAGGATTAGGAACAGGCTTGGCAGTGGGTGTTACAGCAGGGCTTGGTATTTTAATTCTTGCAGGTCTTTCCGTTGCGACGCTAGGCATTGCTGCAGCTTGTGTCGTTGGCTGTGCTTTGGTTGGCTTGGCGGCTAGATGGGCGTTTGGTAAATGGGGGAAAAATAAAGAGCCTGTAATGAGTAAAGAACTTTCAGGACCTGAGTCTGTGTCTGGGGCTGGGTCTGGGTCTGGGTCTGGGTCTGGGTCTGGGGCTGGGTCTGGGTCTGGGGCTGGGCCTTTTCTTTTTTATACTGATGCGAATGGGCTTCCTGTTCCTCCTGCTCCTGCTCCTGCTCCTGCTTTTTAGCATCCTGAAGCTAAAGCACGCAAGTTGCTAAAATCACATAAGCTGGATAAAATAGGCCCTTGTTTTTATGAATGAGGGCCTTTGTGCATATTTTGATTACGAATGATGATGGGATTTTTGCGCCGGGGATTACGATTTTGGCGGAGGCTTTGCAGAAGATTGCTCGGATTTCGGTGATTGCGCCGGATCAGAATCGGAGTGGAGTGAGCAGGGCAATTACTTTGGAGAGTCCGCTGCGGGTCATGAAAACACCGGTGGGGTGGTGGCAGTTGAATGGGACGCCGGCGGATTGTGTGAAGTTGGCTTTGGGTGGGTTTTTGAATGAACAGCCGGATATGGTGGTGTCGGGGATTAATGCGGGGGCGAATCTAGGGGATGATGTGTTGTACTCCGGGACGGTCGGCGGGGCGATGGAAGGGCGGTTTTTGAAATATCCTCCGATTGCGATTTCGGCGACGGCGCATCGGCATGATGCCATGTTTTATGAGACAGCTGCGCGTGTGGCTTGTGATTTGGTGCAGCGGATTGTGGCGGAAAATGCCGATCCTAGTTTGATTTTTAATGTCAATGTGCCCAGCATTCCCTTTGATGAATTGCAGGGATATCAAATTACCCGCCAAGGGGATCGCCATGTGTCTGAACCGATTATGCCGTCTGAGGATGGTCGCGGACGTCGGATTTATTGGTTGGGGGATTCTGGTAAAATTAAAGATGGCAGTGCGGGAACGGATTTTCATGCGGTGCATAGTCATCAGGTTTCCGTAACACCCCTGCAGATTGATTTAACGGCCCATCGCGAACTTGAAAAAGTGCGGAAGTGGTTGGTTTAAACCGAAAGGAGTTTTGATTTTGAAAATAAAATTAAGTTTAATCTTTGTCGTGCTGTGTAGTCTCGGATTAGGGGGCTGTACCCAAAACGTGGCGGCACCGATTTCAGGCGCACCGAGTGGGGCAGAAGTGGATTATACCGTGCAGCAGGGTGATACCTTGAGTGGCATTGCGGAACAATATCATATGAATTATAAAACACTGGCTGACATGAACCATTTGCAAGTGCCTTATGTGATTTATGTGGGTCAGATTTTGACGGTTGAAAAAGGGGCTGCTGCCTCAAAACCCTCTGCGCCTGCTGAAGCGACGGAGCCAGATTATGGCGGAGAAACTGCGCCGATTGCTGCGCCCAGTTCCTTTCAAAGTCAAAACCTGACTTTTGCGGCCCCGACGCCTCCTGCGGCTCACAATGTGAGTGCAAAGGATGTGGCGACGGTGGCGGGGAATCAATGGTCTTGGCCTGTGTCTGGTCAAATTACCCAGGCTTTTGGTCAGGGCACGGGTGTGATGTTTAAAGGCGTGCAAATTGCAGCGCCGGCAGGAACCCCTATTTTTGCGGCATCAGGTGGAAAAGTGATTTTTAGTGGCCCAGGCGCTGCGGGATATGGCCAAATGATTATTATTAAAAATGATAATGGTTTTTTGACGGCCTATTCTAATCTCTCTGTTTTGAAAGTAAAGTCAGGCGCAACGGTTGCGCGAGGCAATACGATTGGGGTCATCGGGACGATCAATAATCAGCCCGCTCTGCATTTTGAAATCCGTCAGGCAGGGAATCCAGTGGATCCCATGACTTATATGCCTCCTTTGTCCAAATGAGTGCTGCTATGAAAATTAAAAAAGCAATTTTTCCGGTTGCAGGTTTGGGCACGCGGTTTTTGCCTGCAACCAAAGCCAGTCCGAAAGAAATGATGCCGGTTGTGGATAAACCCTTGATTCAATATGCAGTTGAAGAGGCGATTCGAGCGGGAATGACGGAATTAATTTTTGTGACGAGTGGTATGAAACGCGCCATTGAGGACCATTTTGATCAAAATTTTGAACTGGAATATAAGCTGAAGCAGCAGGAAAAATGGGCGCTTTTAGAGGCGGTTCAAGGGATTATTCCTTCTGGCGTAAGTTGTGTGTATGTTCGACAAAAAGAAGCTTTGGGTTTGGGGCACGCTGTATTGTGTGCGCGCGATATTGTCGGGGATGAGCCCTTTGCAGTGCTTTTGGCCGATGATTTGATTGATGGCCCTGGGCTGAGTGAAATGATCGATCAGATGCCGCAGAAAGAAGCCTCTGGCATGATTGCGGTTGAAGAGGTGGATCCACAGCAAACCAATCAATATGGTATTGTAACTTTGGGGCCTGATTTGCGCATTGAGAATATCGTCGAAAAACCGAAGCCGGAGGAGGCCTTATCGCATTTAGGGGTGGTAGGGCGTTATATTTTGCCTGCGGCTATTTTTGATATTTTGCAGGCGATGCCCAGTGGGCGGGGTGGGGAAATTCAGTTAACCGATGGCATTTCGCGTTTGTTGGTGCAACACCCGATTTATGCGCATCGTTTTTCGGGTGTGCGTTATGATTGTGGGGCGAAGCTAGGGTATTTAAAAGCCAATCTCATGCTGGGTTTGCAGCATCCTGAGTGTGGACAGGAATGGCGTCATTATTTAAAAGGGTTGATTTTGTAATAAGTGTCTTGAGGATTAAAAATGCTTTCTAAAAATGGTTACTATGGGCAATTTGGCGGAAGTTTTACGCCAGAGATTTTACATAATGTGATGCAGGAGCTGGTTTCAGCTTATACAGAATCCCGGCAGGACCCTCTATTTTGGCAGGAATTTACGAGGCTTTTACAGCAAATTTCTGGGCGTCCTACGCCGCTCATGTTTGCAGAAAATTTAACGCGCCGATTCAATGGCCCCAAAATTTATATTAAACGTGAAGATTTTAATCATACCGGTGCGCATAAATTTAATAATGCGTTGGGTCAGGCGCTTCTGGCCAAAAAAATGGGTAAAACGCGCATTATTGCTGAAACAGGGGCGGGTCAACATGGCGTTGCAACGGCCTCTGTTGCTGCAAAACTCGGTCTGGAATGTACGATTTATATGGGTGAAATCGATATGCAGCGTCAGTATCCGAATGTATTCTGGATGCGGCGTTTTGGAGCGACCGTCGTGCCGGTGTCCTCGGGTGAAAAAACCTTAAAAGATGCGGTGAATGCGGCCCTCGGTGATTGGACCGGTTCTGCAGATACCACGCATTATGTTTTGGGTACGGTCTGTGGTCCCCATCCTTTTCCTGAAATGGTGGCCTGGTTTCAATCTATTATTGGGATTGAAGCCCGGGATCAGATTTTAAAAGAGGCGCATTGTCTGCCTACTGCGATTTATGCGTGTGTGGGCGGGGGCTCGAATGCCATGGGTTGTTTTGGTGCATTTATTGAGGATCAAGATGTCCAGCTTATTGGCGTTGAGGCAGCGGGGGAAGGGATTGAAACAGGAAAACATTCCGCGAGACTGGCCTCTCCAGATGGATCGATTGGGATTGCGCAGGGATATAAATCCTTTTTTCTTCAAAATAAAGAGGGCCAAATGTCCGAGACGCATTCTGTTGCAGCAGGCCTTGATTATGTGGGTGTTTCACCGATTATTGCCTATCTTGCTGAGCAAAACAGAGTGCGTATGATCTCCGCTACGGATGTGGAAGCCAATGAGGCCCTCATCACGTGTATGAAATGCGAAGGGATTATTCCCGCATTAGAATCCTCTCATGCCTTTGCGGGTGCCTTTAAAGAAGTGTCCCGTTATACCTCAGAGGATGTGATTTTAATTAATCAATCGGGTCGGGGAGATAAAGATATTTTTAATATTGCAGAGGCCCTCAATGATGCAGAGTGGAAAACATTTATTCAATCAAAAGCAGAGCAAAATCATGGGCACTAATTTAAAACAAGCAATTCAAGACCAATTAAAATCGAAAACCATTCTCATCATGTCGCATACGGTGATTGGGTATCCGTCGCTTGCGATCAGTGCGGAATTGGTGGATGAATTAGTGGTCAATGGACGGGTGGACTTGATCGAATTGCAATTTCCTTTTTCAGAGCCGATTGCAGATGGCCCGATTTTATTAAAAGCGAATCAAACTGCGGTAAGAGATGGAACCTCGATTGAGACTTGTTTTGATTTTGCGCGTACGATTACCGCGCGCCATTCAGAGACGATTTTTGTCATCATGACTTACTATAATATTTTGTTCAAACATGGGGTGATGGAATTTGTCAAAGAGGCTGCAGAAGCGAATATTAAAGGGATTATCACCCCCGATATCCCGCCGGAAGTCGCCCAAGATTATATTGAGGCCTGTAAAAAATATCAGGTCTCCCCGATTTTTTTAGTTACGCCGGATACCACGCCGGAAAGAATCCGCTTTATTGCAAGCCTTTCGGAGGGGATGGTCTATTGTGTTGCAAGGCCTGGTGTGACAGGGCAGAAGACTACCTTTACGCCTGAGTTTTATGCCTACATCGATCGCGTCAAAGCCAATACAGATCTTCCCATTGGGGTGGGGTTTGGTTTGAGAACCAAAGAAGATATTGATCAGTTAAGCGGAAAGGCAGAGATCGCCATTATGTGTAGCAAAGCCATCGAATTATGCGTGAATGAATCTCCTGCTGCGGTAGGGGGTTTTTTTGGAAGCTTGCGTTCAGCGTGACAATTTTCGGTTGAGTATGGTATTCTCATCGATCATTCACCTGTCTTTTACTGATGAAACTTTTTCACTATTATAATCGCGAAATTTTACACTTAATGCTGGGCATGATGATGGTCTTGCTGGTGATTATGGTGTCGGTCACATTTGTCAAATATCTCGCCATGGCCGCCAATGGCGAAATGCCTTTAAAAAGTGCAATTGCGCTGCTTGGGATTGTATTGCCCTCTTTTATCAGTATGTTGTTGCCGATTAGTTTGTTTCTTAGTCTGGTTGTGGGGATGGGGCGTTTATTGCGGGATAACGAACTCACGATTGGGTTTGCTTGTGGCATGAGTTGGACTCAATTATTAATGCGTTTTCTGCGTTTGGGAGTTGGAGCCGCCTTGGTTACCGCGCTGTTAACTTTTTTTGTCGTGCCTAAAATGAATTATTATCAAGGCAACTTGAGCCAAATTAATTCACAGAATGCCTCTATTTTAAATTTTGTTCAGAGCGGACGTTTTTTTGTGCCAGGAGGGAATGGTAATCAGGTTATTTATGTCGGAAATATCGATTTTAAAAGCCGTCAAAGCAAAGATATTTTTATTTATCAGCAAAGTCATGGAGCGACACAGGTCGTGATCGCGCCGACGGGCTCTGTGACAGAGCAGGGTACTGAATTGGCTTCAGTTAATTTACAAAATGGGCAAGAGTATCAAGGCGTTTTGGGCAGTTTAGCCTATCGATTGGTGAGTTTTGACTCTTTGAGTATGATTTTGATTCCCAGTTATAATTTGGCTAACCGTGATTTAAGTGCCATTTCTTCCCTGCAATTGTGGAAGCAACATGATCCTGCTTCTTTGATTGAATTGGAGTGGCGTTCTGTTTTGCCGGTAACCACCTTGGTCTTGGTTTTTCTGGCGGTTGGATTGGGGGATTTGGAGCCTCGGCGTGGGCGCTATATTAAGATTTTCTATGCGATCGGCTTATTTATTGCTTATTTTAATGCGGAATCCGTTGTGAAATCCATGATGCTTTCTCAGCGAATTCCTGTTTTTCCAGGTTTGTTTTGGGTGCATGGCGTTTTCTTATTGTTGGGCATTTTCCTGATTTTATGCCGAGAAGGTTATTTTAATGTCTTCTTGCGTCTGGGGGTAAAATGAAGCTCGCCTGGTATTTTGCACGGATTGTGTTGTGGTCGGTGCTGGGCGTTTTATTATTGGTTGTTTCGATCGACTTTGTTTTTGCAGTGATCGGGCAAATTAAGTCTGTCCGTACTGGGTATAGTTGGCATGCGGCGATTTTGTATGTTTTATTGCGTATGCCGTCCGATATTTATTTGGTTTTCCCAATTGTTGGTTTTTTGGGTGCCTTGATTGGCCTGAATATTCTGGCAGCCAAGAGTGAATTAATCGCGATGCGCGCAGCCGGAATGTCTTTAACGGGAATGGCGCGTGCAATGATGTTGACTGCGATCGGCTTATTGATTTTTTATTATGGACTCAGTCTTTATGTGGCCCCTTATTCACGTCATGCTGCGATTTTTCAACAAAGTAATGCCAGTGCTCAAAATGTATTGGTTCTTTCCAGCAATACCTGGCTGAAGTCAGGAGATCATATTTTGCAAGTTGGGGAAGTTCTGCCTGAGGGGATCATGAATCATGTGACGGATTTTGTCGTTACCCATGCAGCCTTAACGCAAATTCGCCAAATTGAGCAGATTAAGTTGATTTCGGATCATGAATGGACCCTCACGAACGTCGTTGTCACCAATATTACAGCAAATGGAGTGACCCAAACGCGGATTCCCTCGATTACAGAGCCTAGTTTTATTTCGCGGGGGCTCTTGCCTGTGATTGCGATGCAGCCGGATGAAATGACGATTAATACTTTGGCCTCTTATATTCATTTCCGCGAAAGCAATCGTTTGAGTGTCAAGTCGTATCAGTTGCAATTTTGGAATCGAATTATTCAGCCTTTGATGTTGCCGATTATGATGTTATTGGCGATTCCGTTTATGCTGGGATCCGTTCGTTCCCATAGCCCCGTGCGCCTCGTGATTGGCTTATTTATGGGGTTTGCCTTTTATATTATCAGTCAGTTTTTTAGTTCATTAACCCTGCTGTCCCCCTTGCCGCCTTTTTTAGGGGCTGCGGTACCGATTATTATTTTTGGTTTGTTAACCATTATTTTATTTGCGTACATTAATCGACGCTAAATCAGTAGATTACATTATTTTTTATTTTAATGCTTGATTTAATATGCTATTTTGGAGTATAAAGGTATTGTAAGTATAAAAAAATAAAGTTAAAAATAAGAAACAAGAATAAAAAATAATAAGAATAATAATAAGAATAAGAATAAGAATAATAAGGGGGCGCATCATGTGCACAAAACCAATCCGTTGCTTACTTGTCGCTGCGTTGGGCATTGGCTTATCTGGGATGTTTATGGAGGTCAATGCTGAGAATAGTGCTGTGTGCCAACCGGTCCAAGTGACGGTCGTGAATAGTTCAAATCAAGATGTATCCTTGGTCGGTGCGAATGGTGCGAGTCTGATTAAAGCAAAGAGTACATCTGAAATTGCTTTTCAAAGTAAGACTTTTTATACACAGTGTGGGCTGCTCGAAGTGGGCTTAAATGGTCAAGCTTTTAAACGTGGCCTGATTGATGCTAATAGCCAAAAAGTGGATATTCATGTAACGCCGACCGGTCAGTTTGAACAGATCGGCATGAATCAGGCCGGCTTAGACCTAGATCAATATATCTCCTGGTGGGGATTGCGTGCCGTGACGGGTTGATCTCTTTGCCTTAAGGATCCATCGCATGATCAGCGTCAGCTCCAGCTCCAGCTCCAGCTCCAGCAACGCCAGTCCCGACATTTGAAAAAGCTAAGGCTAGATTCTCTGGAGATGGAGGTAAGAGCTTTAAATGCTCCCCGAGAAAATGTAGTATTTTATTCTTTATTATCGTTGTTTTGTTTCTTGTCGTTCCCAGTGCTGAATTCAGTTTTGTTGTGAAATTCCTGAGGGCTTCCCTATGGTCAAAGATGCTCTTCGTCATTATTATTGCTTTAATGAAGTCTAAAGTCTCTTTTTCTAAATCAAAGAGATCTTGCAGTGTTAGTCCTCGTTGATTTGTGTTGGCCCTTCTAAAGTAGTCGGGCATTTCCCTCGCGCAGCAGTATAAATAACTTATTTTCTCAGGGCTTGTAATGAGCGTCTGGAGTGGAATTTGCCTTGCATCAAAGCCTATCAAGTTAAGGCCTAGAAGAGAATTGAAGTCATTGCACTGCAAGTAGTGTGGGCTGCTGGTATCAGAATAAGAATGGTCGGGATCAATAAAATGAAAAAATTCTAGCGGTGTGATCTGACCATCTTTATCTCCTATTTGCGCTCCTGCTCCGAACATCATGTGATAAAGAGAGTCAATAGGAGAGTATAGTGTATAAGTGAAATACTCCATTAATGCTTTGAACTGCTGCAAGGTAAGGAGATCGCAATCATTATTAACATCAATAACATTGTTAAACGCCTCATTGGTCACTTTATTATACCCTTCTGATATCTCCTTATTAAAAGCCTGAAATAGGCCCTCAGCCGTGATTTCTGGATCAGCATCAGACAGTAAGTGTGTATAATGATGAGTGGTGCAATTAAATATTTGCTTCCATTCTGCTTTAAAATCAATATGCTTCTCTAGATTTGGATCTTGAATAACCACTGCTAGTGCGCGATGATTAATAAAATCTGCGAGCTTTGGATCATTCATAAAATTATCTAGATGATCCTTTGCTAACTTCTCAAGTATTTCATTATAGTCAGTGATATTCTCTGTTATCATTAAATTTACAATGGATTCTAAAAGATTTACATCCAAAAGAATGGCCGCTCTCAAAGTCAATCTATCAGGAACATTCCCTTGATTGCTGAAATATTCAGCCATAGATGAACCGCCGCTTGGCGAAAAGAAGAGGTTCTGTAAGAGATCTGATTTTTGAGGAGTCTCCTTCACTACATCAATGTATGTTTTGAGTGGAATTTGATGCTGGCCCAAGCCTATGAAGTTAACGTGATAAGATAGAAGATCCTCAAAAAAGTTGGCACGGTTATAATCATGATCATCAGAAGAATCATTTTGCAAAAACGCAAGAAAAGCTTTTGGGGATATCTGATCGTCACCATATCCTACCTGAGGCTGGACAGCTGGAAGCTCCGGGTCGCCGAAGATCATTCTGAAAACAGGCATAACACCGCTACCTACATGGACAGTGAAAACTTGAATTAACGCCTCGAAGTCTGATAATTGAAAAGTATCATGAAGAATCGCTTTAAAATCATCCATAGTCACGCTGTGCTTTCCATTCTTGTCGTGTGCGCACTCATTAAAGTTTATCCATAGCGCATTTAGTTGACCAGGGTCCACTTCTCTCACAACTAGATTTAGGTCATCTAGAAGAGATTTATTGGATATCATCATTATATTTTCTTTCTTTAATTATAAACATCATAAATTATATCATGTAAATTTATTTTTACAATTATTTTTTATGTATTTATTTTTTTGTAATCCTGGTGGGGATTGCGTGCCGTGACGGGTTAGGCTAATATCAGTGGATGCGTGAAACTTATTTGTTCTATGACTTAGAAACATCGGGCTTGAGTCCTTTTTTTGATCAAATTTATCAATTTGCTGCGATTCGAACGGATCTCCAGTTGAATGAGCTTGCGCGTTATGAATATTCGGTGAAGCCGACGCGAGGGGTCGTTCCTACGCCTGAGGCCATGATTACACATCGATTGTCTTTAGCCCAGCTTGAGGCTGAGGGGGAGTCTGAATATGCGGTGATTCTCAAAATCCATGCCTTATTGAATGAGCCTGGCACGATTAGTTTGGGCTATAATACCCTTGGATTTGATGATGAGTTTTTGCGTTTTAGTTTTTATCGGCATTTGTTAACTCCGTACACGCATCAATTTGCAAATCAATGTCGGCGGATGGATTTATTTCCCATTTTAATTTTTTATTATTTATTTCGTTCAGATGTTTTAAATTGGCCACAAAAAGAGGGGCAGGTTTCTTTAAAGCTGGATGGGCTTACTTTAGCAAATCAATTGGCAGAAGGGCAGTCTCATCATGCGATTGTGGACGTGGAAGCGACCATTGCCCTGGCAAAAATTTTGATTCAAGATCAAAAAATGTGGACTTATCTGTTGGATTTTTTTGTGAAAAAACAAGAAGAAACCCGTCTAGCAAAATTGCCTTGGATTGAGATTGCTCAGGTCAGGTATGCACAGGGGGTCATGGTTGATTCTAAGTTTGGTTATGCGCGCAACCTGCAGGCACCTGTGATGTGTTTGGGCCAGCATTGGCATTATAAAAATCAAACGATTTGGCTGCGTCTCGATGATGAGCGTATTTTGACGGGGGACTTGACGCAATTAACTGAATTATGGGGGGTGAAAAAGCGTTTAGCGGAACCGCCTTTTGTGATTTTACCTGAAGCGCGCTTTATTCGCTTTGATCCAGCACGTCAGGCGTTAGCTGCTGAAGTCTTGGCTTATTTGCAGGCTCACCCTGTATTTTTTTCTGAAATACGGGATCAATTATTGGATTATAAATATCCAGAGTGCAAAGAGGCAGATATCGATGCCGCCCTTTATTTGCGTGGTTTTTTAAGTGATCATGAAACGCAGCAATTAAAACGTTTTCATACTTTAACGCTGAGCGATCAAGCTCAATTTAGGACTTTTTTCAAAAATACTGATTTGCAAGAACTTGCGCTGCGTCATTTGGGACGTTTTTTCCCTGAAGCCTTGAATGAGGCCGATCAGGGATTGTTTGAACACTATCTTCAATCTGGGCCCCTTGATTATCAAAGCCGGCCAAAGCTCAATGTCATGGAGGCCTTGAAGCGTATTGAATTGCTCAAGCAGGAACGTGATTTAGACGAAGAACAGTCTCGGGTTTTAACTGAGTTAATCGATTTTTTAATGCCGTAAAAAGGCGGCTTAATCGATTAACTTTTCCCAGCGAAGTAAGGTGTCTTTGAGTGCTTTTTCTGCTGATTGGAGCTGAGCAAAAATGGCCTGCTGTTCGGGAAGCGGGCGCATGTAGAAATCAGGGGCTGCAATTAATTGATTTAGACTTGCCTGCTCTGCTTCTATTGTTGCAATCTGTGCTTCAATCGCCTTAAGTTCATATTCCTCTTTTTGCGTGGATTTAGCCTTTGGCTTTTTTTCGAGACTTACTTTCGCGGGACGGGATTCGCTATTTGTAATAGGGGTGCGACGCTGATTTAGCCAATCATCATAGCCACCAATGTATTCATAGATTTGTCCATTTCCTTCAAAAGCAATCGTGCTCATTGCAACATGATTCAGGAATTCACGATCATGACTGACAATCAAGAGCGTCCCTTTATAGTCGATCAGCAATTCTTCTAATAAATCGAGGGTCTCGATGTCTAGATCGTTGGTGGGTTCATCCATGATCAAAATATTGCTGGGTTTGGCAAACAATTTTGCTAAAAGCAGACGATTGCGTTCCCCGCCAGACAGCACCTTAACCGGGCCACGTGCGCGATCAGGAGCAAAGAGAAAATCTTGCAGATAGCTGATAATATGTTTTTTCTCACCATTGATTTCGATGGTGGTGGAGCCTTCCATGACGTTATCGGCGACCGATCGCGCGGGATTGAGTTCTTCACGCAGTTGATCAAAATAAGCGATTTTTAAATTTTCACCCAGGCGGACAGTTCCGGAGTCAGCTTGAAGTTGGCCAAGTAAAATTCGGAGTAAGGTGCTTTTGCCACAGCCATTAGGGCCAAGGATACCGATTTTATCACCTCGTTGAATCAAGGTTGAAAAATCTTTGATCAGGGGGACGCCATCCACGCTGTAGTTCAAATGTTTTGCTTCTAGAACCAGTTGGCCTGAACGATCAGCCATAGATGCATTTAAATTGACATTGCCCATCACATTGCGCCGTTCAGCACGTTCAGAGCGAAGTTTTTCTAAGACACGAACACGACCTTCATTGCGACAGCGGCGTGCTTTGATTCCCTGACGAATCCATACTTCTTCAGCGGCCAGTTTTTTGTCAAAAAGCGCATTATGCTTGGCTTCCACCTCGAGCATTTCGTTTTTTCGCGTGAGGTAAGTTGGGTAATCACCGGGAAAACTCGTCAATTGGCCGCGATCTAGTTCAATAATGCGCGTGGCTAATTTTTGCAATAAAGCACGATCATGGGTAATAAATAAAATCGCTGCAGGGTAATTTAATAAAAATTTTTCCATCCATAAAATGGATTCAATATCTAAATGATTGGTTGGTTCATCAAGCAGCAAAAGATCTGGGTCTTGAACCAGTGCACGACCCAGTAGGACTCGGCGCTTCATGCCACCTGATAAGGCTGCAAAATCATCTTCGGCATTGAGGCTCAATTCTGATAATGTTTTTTCAACTTTCGCTTGTAAACTCCAGTCAACGTGTAAATCATGTAAATACGTTTGTTCTTGAGGCGTGAGTTGATCAAAGCGGGCACTCATGCTGAGGTAGTCGGCTAAGTCCTTTCCGCCTTGTCCGAGTCCTTCTGCAATCACAGTGAAAATACTGCCTTGTGTATTGAGAGGAACTTCTTGTTCTAATCGACTGACGTGGATATTGTTTTGATAGACTAGCTCGCCGCCGTCATAAGGGAGTTCCCGATTGATGAGTTTCATCAGTGTGGATTTTCCCATGCCATTCCGGCCAATTAATGCGATCCGCTCACGGGGTTCGATGTTGAAGTTAATTTGATCCAGAAGAAGCGTTGTGCCTTGATGGAGAGAGAGTTCACGGATTGTAATTAAAGCCAATTTAGTTTTCGCCGGTAATTTTATGGTGGGTTCTGGCAATGTATGAATACATTGTAGGGACGACAAAGAGCGTAAAGCAGGTTCCGATGGTCATGCCGCACGCAATGACGAGGCCAATATCAAAACGACTGACAGCACCTGCACCCGTTGCTGTAATCAACGGTACAACGCCAAAGACCATGGCAAAAGTTGTCATTAAAATAGGGCGAAGGCGAATCGTTGCCGCTTCAATAATTGCATCCATGCGAGCGTGACCTTGTTCCTGCAATTTATTTGCAAATTCAACCATCAAAATGCCGTGTTTACTGATTAAGCCAATCAGAGTGATAAGGCCAACTTCGGTATAAATATTCATTGTTGCTGCACCCAAATAAAGCGGGACCAGGGCGCCACAAATAGACATGGGTACGCTCACTAAGACAATGAGTGGGTCTCTGAAGCTTTCAAATTGCGCTGCTAAGACGAGATAAATAATCAATAATGCAAGTACAAACGCATACAGCATGCTGCTGCCTTCCTGAATAAATTGTCGAGATTGTCCCGCATAATTTACATTCATTTCTGGTGGAAGAAGTTTGCTGGCCGCACTATTTAAAAAGTTCAAGCCTTCCCCAATGGTTACGCCAGGCATCAGCATGCCTTGAATTGTGACTTCATTTAATTGATTAAATTGGTTTAATGAAGAGGGTTGTACACTGGTTTGATAGGTCACAAATGTAGAAAGTGGCATCATTTGATTGTTGGTTCCTTTCACATAAAACTGATTCAGCTGTTGTGAGGTTTGGCGTAGATTATCAGAGACCTGAGGAATCACTTGATAGGAATAACCGCCTAGACTAAACCAGTTGGAATAGTTGTCGCTGAGCATAGCGCTTAATGTACTGCTAATATCATTCATATTGACGCCGAGCAGTGCCGCTTTATCGCGATCGATATGAATATCGAGTTCGGGTTGATCAAACATAACGTCAGTATTCATGAACATGAACATTCCACTTGCGTACGCTTGGTTAATCAAGGTATTGACATAGCCGTAAATTTTTGATTGGGGGTCGGTTGAAGTGACAACAAAGAGGATGGGTGTTCCTTGAACGCCTGGAAGTGCTGGATTCAGCGCTGAGTAAAGTTGAATTCCGGGGACAGCAGCCAATTGTTTTTGAAGAATAGGAAGAAGTTGCATCGTTGTTTGATTGCGCTTACTCCACGGTTTATAAATGACGCCGGCAAGGACATTATTATCCAATGGATAACCATTGACTAAGAAAGAATCCTGCATGCCATTGCTTTTCGCCATAATGCCATTAATTTGATTGCTGAATTGAGATAAATAAGTAAGATTGGCTGCGGTCGGTGCATTGCCAAATATCATGATATAGCCTTGATCTTCAAAAGGGGCAAGTTCGGCTTTCGTTTCCATAAATAAAAAAGCACAACTACAAAGAATGACTGCTGCAACCATTAAAACAATGGGACGATACATTAATACCGCGATTAAGCGACGCTTATAGGCTTCGCGGACTTTGAGAAAAAAACGATCTATTTTTTTTACAAAAGGGGACTCTAAAACCGTATGATTGATGATTTTGGAGCAAAGCATTGGCGAAAGGGTTAGGGCAACGATTCCTGATAAAAATACGGCTCCAGCAAGGGTGAAGGCAAATTCTTTAAATAGAGACCCGGTAATTCCACCTAAAAAACCAATTGGGGCATAAACTGCAATTAGGGTTGTGGTCATGACAATGATGGGGTTGGCGATTTCTCTTGCACCGACTAAAGCTGCATCAAAAGGCGTTGCGCCTTCCTCAATATGTCGATAAATATTTTCGAGTACGACAATAGCGTCATCCACTACTAGACCGATGGCCAGCACCATGGCAAGGAGTGTGAGCAGATTCAAGGAGAATCCAAAAGCGAGCATAATAAA
This sequence comes from Thiotrichales bacterium, assembly GCA_947476405.1. GTDB lineage: Bacteria > Pseudomonadota > Gammaproteobacteria > Francisellales > CACEW01 > JAJZUD01. The sequence continues at coordinate 13,736 of CANJQG010000014.1, read as the reverse complement.
GCACACCCCGGTCAAGGTGAGGGGGATGGTTACAACAGGGATTAAAACAGAGCGGAAAGCACCCAAAAATAAGAAGATAACTGCAACGACAATGAGCGTTGCCTCAAGAATAGTGCTGATCACTTCATCGATGGATTCCTGAATATAATCTGTGCTGTTATAGACAGGTTCAATATCCAGTCCAGGGGGGGCTGATAGTTTAATCCCGGGTAACGCAGTCATAATTTTATCAATCACAGTCAGTGGGTTTGCACCATCTGCAACAAAAATCCCTGCAAATACAGCAGGATTTCCATTGTAATAAACCGAAGAATTATAATTTTGAGACCCAAGCTGTGCATAGCCAATATCTTTGATACGAACAATATTCCCATTTTCATTGGCAACGACTAACTCATTAAATTGATCTGCAAGATGGAGGTCAGAATCGGCTTGAATTTGAACATAGAGGAAGTTGGATTTTAACTGTCCTGCAGCGGCTTGAACATTATTGGCTTGAAGGGCATCAAAGACTTCATTTGCAGTGATGCCTAATTTAGCCATTTTGTAAGAATCTAGCCAAATTCTCATAGCGTATTGTTGCTGGCCCATGACGGCAACGCTTGAAATTCCACCCAGGGCGTCTACTTTTGCAGTAAATACGTTTGAAATATAAGCTGAAATTTGTTGTGGATTAAGGGTGGTGCTATTAAAGCCCATAATTAAATCAGGAAAAGTATTGCCTGTGGATTTTACAATGGTGGGAGATTGTGCTGCTCTGGGTAATTGATTGAGGACTGCATTGACTTTTCCAGTGATGTCGGTCATCGCTGTATTAGGGTCGTAATTCAAGATAATGTGGGCTGTAATCGTGCTTAAACCCATGGAGCTTTGTTCGGTCAAATAGTCAATTCCGCTTGCACTGCCAACGGAAGCTGCAAGAGGGATGGTAATAAACCCTTCAATATTTTGCGCACTTGATCCGGGATAAGCCGTGGTAATGGTGATATTCGTATTGGTCATCGTCGGGTATTCTTGCAGAGGGAGCATAAAAATAGAGCTCAATCCTAATAAAATAAGCATTAAGCTCACCACGCTCGCAAGAACGGGGCGTCTTACAAAAATATCAGTAAATCGTGATTGCATTTTTAAAGACCTATGACTGTGTGGAGGTTGCAACAACTTTGATCGAGTTGCCATCTTGTAATTTAACTTGTCCATCAACAACGATTTGATCGCCTGCTTTGAGGCCGCTGACAATGCGCACTAAATTTCCTGATTGATCTGCGGGGGTGATTGCGATTTCTTTCGCAGCCAAATCAGCCTTTCCGTTTTTATCTTTGGACGGAACAACGGTGAAGACAGTATTGCCATATAAACTGTAATTGATTGCCTGTTGAGGAATCGCAATGACCTGGCCTGTTACAGGGAGAAGGATTTCGATATTTGCTTGCATTCCAGGGAGGAGCATTGTTTTTTTGTGGGTGTTGGGGGCTGTAGCTTGAACGGTAATCGCCTTTGTATTGTTCGCAACTTGGGCATCAAAAGCCGTGATTTTTGCATTGAAAATAACGCCATGATAGCTGTCAATCGATACTTTGATGGGCTGGCCAATGTAGAGTTCGGGCAAGAATTGTTCAGGAACTTGGAAGTTAATGTACATGGGGTTGACGCTTTGAATATTCGTAATCATGGTGCCTGCATTCAAATATTGTCCCAGACTGATATCTCGAATCCCGACCTGACCTGCAAAAGGGGCAAGCACGTATTTTTGTTCCAGCATCGCAAATTGTTGTTGTAAAGCCGCATTGGATTGACCATAATTAGAAGCCGCTTGGTCTAAATCAGAGGCAGAAATGACGCCTTCATGAAACAACGTCTTATAGCGTTCATAGGTTTGCTTATTATAAACATTGAGTGCCTGGGCATTATTGACTTCAGCAGTCAATACATCGGTATCCAGAACCACTAAAATTTGATTTTTTTTGACAATTTGTCCTGAAGTGAAGAGGATTTTAGTGACCATTCCTGAGACAATCGGGCTGACATCAGTGCCTTGTACCGCTTGAACAGAGCCGACTGTATCGTAAGTAGGTGACCATTTGACAGGGGTGAGTTGAAGTGTGTTGACCGTTACAGGAGGCGCTTCATAAGACGCAACATATTGTTTAATCAGATATTGAGAAATAAAGTGGTAAGCGACCAATCCGCCAAAAACAATAAACAAAATAAGGGCAACAATAATAAAGCGTTTTTTCATAATTTTTGCAATTAGATGAGTCAGTAATGCCCTATTCTAGCGGATTTAATTAGGTTTGGCTAGTCTATTTTTTTCGTTCAAAAATCATGTGGCTTTTCGTTAATTCCCCTTGATTGGTTTGGGCTGCCATGAGGGATAATTCTCCACATAAAACTGTTGCGGCAATGATTTCAGCAAGGCGTTCACTGCTTTTTCCGGGATGCGCAGGGTCAGGCTCACAACCCATATTTTTGAGATGGAGTGCAATATCAGGGTGGTGTTTTCCATTGCCCACTGTGCCGACGATGAGGTTAGGCAAGTTAACTGAAAAATAAAGGTCGCCATCGGTGGTCACTTGAGCCGTGGTGATGCCTTGTGAGCCTTCGACAATATTCGCAGCATCTTGCCCCGTTGCCAAATAGCTGGCCAGCAATAAGTTAGCATAATGCGCGTTTGCAGAACGAACGCCGCCTGATAAAATGCCGCCCATCAAATTTTTATGGATGTTGAGGGTCTGAATTTGTTCGGGGGTGGTTCGGAGGTGTTTTACGCAAAGGGCGCGTGGGAGCGTGATCTCTGCAATGACATGTTTCCCTCGGCCGAGAATGCCATTGATGCTTGAGACTTTTTTGTCCACACATAAATTGGCAGAAATGGAGCCATATTGCAGTTCTGGAAAGCGTTGTAATAGATCAGAAATGATGGCGTCAGCCGCTTTCGTTGTCATATTATGGCCTGATGCATCCCCTGTGAAAAAGCTAAAGCGTAAATAGAGTTGTGTGCCTACAATTTCCCTATGGATAGCCTGGAGTTTGGCAAATTGACTGGTGCTGGAGACCACCTTTTGTAAGGATTCTAAGTTGATCTGTTCGGCAATAAGGTGGGCTTGGCGTGCAGAAGTGGTGCTGAAGTAAAGCGAGCGAGTCATGCAGTTTTTTAAAGTGGTGACTTGGATCCCCTGACACAATCGGCTCATTTTGGCGCCACGCTGAGTAGAGGGCCAGAGGGTGGTTTCGTAGGTCGCCAATGGTACTTTTAAGTCTTCAGACTGCCAGGTTTCTGCCTTGATAAAAAGGGGGCCGATGAATTGCGTTGGAATCGGGGTGAACATCAAGTTTCTCTTGCAGGATTATGGTCAATATTGTATCATGTTATCTTAAGTTCATCCAAAAAGAAATCGAGATCAATGAATCTTCCTAGTCTTTCTGATTTTATCAGTGTTATTCCCCTTTCCTATGCTGCTTTTTTTCCTCCCTTGAATCCTTTGGGAAGTGCTTTTGTTTATCTCGGGATGACGCATGCTTTATCCCCTGTTTCTAGACGGCGTTTGGCCCTCAAAATTGCGATTAACTCGTTTATTTTGTTAGCGGTTGTCCTTTGGGTGGGGGAGTGGGTCTTGCGCTTTTTCGGTGTTGGAATTCCGGTTGTTCAAGTCGCCGGTGGCTTGGTTTTGGGGAGTATTGGTTGGAAAATGATGTCTCAGTCTTCCGAGACGCCAGAGGAGCATGAAAAAGCAATCCGAACCGATGCAGAGGCCGATAAGCGTGCCTTTTTTCCGCTGACGATGCCTTTGACAGCGGGCCCGGGTTCTATGGCCGTTTCTTTGACCATTGGTGCGCATGAAAATGTCGCATCTTGGCCACTCACCGTGATTGGGAAAATGGGTGCAATGGTGGGTTTGTTGTTCGCCGTGGTGACTGTTTATTTTTGTTATGCTTATGCAGATAAAATTACACGTAAATTGGGTGAAAGTGGGACAAATGTGATTATCAAGCTTTCAGCTTTTATTATTTTTTGCATAGGCTTAACCATTTTATGGCATGGCTTGCAAGAGTTGGCGCCCCATGCGTTAAGTTAAACCATGTTAGAAGTCAAAGCAGCGACACTCTATTATTCAGAGGCGTTGGTTTTTCAAAATCTCAGTTTTAGGCTAGAGTCTGGCCAATGCTTAGCGCTTTTAGGTGCAAGTGGGGTGGGTAAAACCAGTCTTTTGCGCTTGATTGCCGGCTTACATCAAAAGCGCCCCCAAGCAAAAACGCGCGTTACAGGGCAGGTATTATGGAAGGGCTCCCCTGTATTTAATGTCGCTTACATGGCCCAACAAGATGGGCTTTTGCCTTGGCGGACAACCCTGGAAAATGTCCTTTTGTCTTTTCAATTACAGGGGATTCAAAGTCCCATTGCATCGGCAAAAGCCTTGTTGATTGAAGTGGGATTGGGCGGAGTGCTTTCTGCTTATCCAGATCAGCTATCGGGTGGGATGCGTCAACGTGTGGCATTGGTACGTACTTTATTGCAAGATGCACCGCTGGTTTTAATGGATGAGCCTTTTTCAGCATTGGATGCGATCACCCGTTTAGAAATGCAAGATTTATCGTCACAATTATTGCGAGGTGCGCATAAAACCGTGCTGATGGTCACGCATGATCCCCTCGAAGCATTGCGTCTGGCGGATGAAATAAAAGTAATGTCTGGAGATCCTATCCAATTGCACTCGTATCCGGTATTACAGTCGAGAGCAGCTCTCTCTACCTACCAGGACTTGCTGACTTTATTGAGGAAAAAGCAATGAAAAAAAGTGTTGAAGTTTTGCTTTTTTGTTTGGCATTGGGCTTGGTTTGGCTTGGGGTAAAGCTTTTTTTTCAAGTGCCGGATTATTTTTTGCCAAGTCCTGCTGCTGTTTTTACTTCTTTAATTCAAAATCATGCGCTCTTGGCAGAGGCGTTTTGTGCGACTTTTTTGGAAGCAATCCTGGGCTTTGCATTGGCTTTATTTTTAGCGTTTTTACTCGGCTTTATGGCCTACCTCTGTCCCGTTTTTGCGCGCTTGGTTCATCCTTTGGTGATTATTAGTCAGGCTTTGCCGATGTTAATTATCGCACCTTTGATTATTCTGTGGTTAGGATTTGGCTGGAGCGCAAAATTGACCATTATTGTTTTGGCTTTGTTTTTTCCAATTTTTGCTAGTTTTATGGCCGGATTAGACCAGGTAAAGCCTTTGTATTTGGATCTTGCAGCCACAATGAATGTGCATCCTTTTCGCCTTTTTCGATTCGTTGTTTTTCCAGCTAGTTTGCCCTATTTGGCTGCAGGGTTGCGTGTTGCGATCACCTGGGCTGTTTTATCAGCTCTGATTGCAGAATGGGTGGGGGGCAGCAATGGCTTGGGTTTTGTGATGCAGAATGCCTTGAGTCGCCTTGATGTCGCTTTGCTTTTTGCGGCTTTATTAATTTTATTGTTGAGCACTTTGCTTTTATATGGGGCGATGTCGGTCTTGCTTTCCGGTCTTGTTTTTTGGAAGGATTAGGTGTAGTCTCGACGCATTTAAATCAAAGCTAAAAAATCATGCATCCTCTTAAAATTCTCAGTGTGTCAATGCTTTTAGCCTATGCTTCCTACGCAATGGCTGATCCCTCCTCAAATTCGGGGTTGGAATCCCAGCCCATGTCTTTTCAAGCCACCTATCAGCAATATAATATGCCGAATGATTTGCAGCCTTTGGGGACGGTAACTTTAGAAGGGTTGGTTAACTTTACGCCGAATTGGTATGGTGGTATGGGGGTCGATAATGGCGTTTCTGGAGGGCACAGCGGTTATTTTGCTTTGAATTTTGAAGGCGGCTATCAGCATCCGATTGTCGGGCCGATTTGGATTGACTTAGGCAGTAAAGTGGGCGCGGGTGGCGGACATCAAACCCCTGTCGGTTCGGGCTTATTTTATCAGCCTTATGCGGGATTAAGCTATCATTTTACCCATTTTAATTTGGGCCTGGATTATACCTATGTGAATTTCCCATCTGGATCGATTCATAGTTCGCAGGCTGAATTGGTACTGACCGTTCCCTTTACCTTTGATTATGGGAATGCCAGCCTGGCAGGGACGCCTTTTGATACCTCAGGCCATTCTCTGGCGATGGGTCGTGATTATTTTGGCTTAGTGGGGGAGGCTTATTTCCCTGCTTCGAATGTCACTAATACGAGTGATCAAATTGATGCGGGTAATATCCAATTGGTGGGCGTGGAAATGGGCCACTATTTTACCACCCATGCCTTTGGATTTATTCAGGGAACAGGCGCAGTGCATGGACACTCTAATGGTTATGCGGCTTTAATTGTCGGCCCTGGATATGAAATTCCAGTTTTGAATTCTGTCAGTTTAGTGGGTAAGTTGGGCGTGGGTTCAGGTGGAGGTGCTGGGATTAATACGGGAGGCGGTTTTATTGTAGAGCCTACTCTGGGTGTCGATGTCTTGCTGACGCCTTCTTTTTCTGCTGAATTAGATGGGGGGTATCTGGATGCACCTGATGGTACTTTTAATGCCGCAGTGATGTCATTGATCTTGAAATACCGTTTTGATAATGCATATCTTGCGGATACCGGAAGCTCTAGCGTGCCCAGTCAATTAACCTATCAAGGCTGGCGTGTTCGGGTTTTAAATGAAACTTATTTTAATCCAGCGCGGACGAATAGTAATAGCAGTGCCATTCAGCTGGCCAATGTCAATCTGGATTATAATCTCAATCATTATTTCTATTTGACGGGACAAAGCGCCTTTGCCTACTCTGGATATCAGGTCGGAGGATATTTCTCCGGAATGATTGGGGGCGGTGTACAACTGCCGATTTATCATAACAGCCCCGTTGCTGTTTTTGCTGAAGCGTTGGGTGGGGCCGCAGGCGGTGCCGGTTTAGATATTGGTGATGGCGCGATGCTTGAACCTTTGGTCGGGCTGAATGATCAAGTGACATCGAGTTGGGGCTTGCAGGCTTCGGTTGGGCGTTTAATTTCAGTGCAAGGTGGTTTTGGCTCAACCGTCATGAATGCGGGAGTCAGTTATTCTTTCAGTACTTTGTCAGGACGTTAAAGGGTTAGATTTGTGCCGCAGCTAAATCTCCTTCAGTCTCCAGCCAGATCTTGCGATCCGCAGCGCGTCCTTTTGAAAGCAGCATATCCATAACACGAATACTTTCTTCTGGGGTATCTAGGCTTAAACAAACCAGGCGGCGTGTATCGCGGGCCATCGTGGTTTCGCGCAATTGCAGCGGGTTCATTTCACCGAGACCTTTAAATCGGAGTACATTGATTTTTTGATTGGATTTTGCGGCTTTCAATTTAGCAAAAATAGCATCGCGCTCATGATTATCTAATGCATAATGGACTTCCTTTCCAGCATCGATGCGATATAGCGGTGGCATCGCAATAAAAATACGGCCCTGGGCCACGAGAGGTTGAAAATGTTTAAGAAATAAAGCACAAAGCAAAGTGGCGATATGCGCGCCATCAGAATCCGCATCCGCCAAGATACAAATTTTGTAATAACGCAAGCCAGATAAGTCATGAGAATCTGGATCTACACCAATTGCGACCGCAATATCATGGACTTCTTGTGAAGCCAAAACTTCATTTGCATCGACTTCCCAGGTATTGAGAATTTTTCCGCGCAGAGGCATAACGGCTTGAAACTCTTTATCACGCGCTTGTTTGGCCGAACCGCCAGCGGAGTCTCCTTCCACTAGGAAGAGTTCGGAGTGCTCAGGATTTTGACAGCTGCAATCTGCCAGCTTCCCGGGTAGAGCGGGGCCATTCATGATTTTTTTTCGGGTAATTTTTTTATCTGCTTTGAGGCGTTTTTGTGCATTATTGATGGACAATTCAGCCAGGAGTTCGCCGATGTCTACATTTTGATTGAGCCAAAGACTCAATGCATCCTGAACGGCATTCATCACAAAGCTCGCACATTCACGTGAAGAGAGGCGTTCTTTGGTTTGGCCTGCAAATTGGGGGTCTCGTAATTTGACAGATAAAATAAAAGTACAATCCGAAAAAATATCCTCAGGTGATAATTTAACACCACGAGGTAAGAGATTTCGGAGTTCGCAGAATTGGCGCATGGCCTCTAAAATACCTGAACGTAAGCCATTAACATGTGTTCCTCCCTGCGCAGTCGGAATCAAATTAACATAACTTTCCCCAGGAATTTCGCTGCCCACTTTTTCAGTCACCCATGCCAAGGCCCAATCCACGCTTTCACCCTGCAATTTCAAATGGCCAACAAAAGGTTCCTCAGGCAAAATCACTGAGCCTTGAAGGGTTTGCTTTAAATAATCAGCAAGACCTTCTTCAAAACACCAAGTTTCATCCGTATCGTTAATTAAATCAATCAGGCGAACGGACAAGCCAGGCAGTAAAACAGCTTTGGCGCGAAGGACTTGTTTTAAGCGAGGGACCGAAATTTTAGGAGAGTCAAAATAGCGTATTTCTGGCCAAAAATGGACACAGGTTCCGGTTTCTTTTTTAGCTACTTTTCCAATGGGAGTGAGTTCTGATGTTTTGTCACCATGGCTAAAATCGATTGCATAAAGTTGTGCATCGCGCTTGATGCGTACTTCGACTTTAGAAGACAGGGCGTTCACAACGGATACCCCCACGCCATGTAAGCCTCCTGATACTTCATACGAGTCATGATTGAATTTTCCGCCAGCATGAAGGCGTGTCATAATGAGCTCAACCCCAGATACGCCTTCTTCAGGGTGAAGATCGACTGGCATTCCACGCCCATCATCTTCCACAGAAGCGGATAAATCCTCAAATAAAGTCACTGTAATTTTTTTAGCATGCCCTGCGAGGGCTTCATCCACGCTATTGTCGACGACTTCCTGAATCAGGTGGTTGGGGCGGGTTGTGTCCGTATACATCCCCGGCCGTCGTTTTACCGGGTCCAATCCCGTTAAAACTTCAATCGAAGAGGCGGTGTAAGTCATAGTATCCAGAGGTCAATCACGATGAGATTCATCTTACAATACTTAGGGAATATTTGGCAATGTCAGTAGGGTTTGCATTTTAGAGCGGAAGGGGGCGTAAAAAAGCATCTCGTGTTTCAGCTTGACTCTGTAAGGTCTCTAATAAAACCAGATCAGTTTCCAAAAATCCGGCGCATTCTTGGCGATGTAAGGCGATTAGATGCCCGCATGTGCCTAATTTTTTCGCTAGATCTTCTGCTAAAACACGAACATAAAGGCCTTTTGAGGATTGTACTTTAAAAATTAAAATGCCATTTAGATAATCTAAAGCCATTAAATCATAGACGGTGACTTCACGTGGGGCACGCTCTACTTCAATGCCTTGACGGGCCAGCTTATATAAGGGTTGGCCATCTTTTTTGAGAGCGGAAAACATGGGGGGTATTTGTTGAATGAGGCCCGTAAATTCAGGGAGTATCGCTTTGATTTGATCAAGATTTAAAGGCGGAACAGGAGATTGCTTCGTGATTTCGCCTTCTGTATCACCGGTGTTGGTTGCAGTGCCAAGTTGTAGGGTCGCAATATAAATTTTGGGATGTTCATGCAGGGCTTCAGAAAGCTTGGTCGCTTTTCCAAAACAAATGGGTAACATTCCCGTTGCAAAAGGATCTAGTGTGCCTACAAAACCTGCTTTTTTGGCTTGAAATAAGCGTTTAACTGTTTGTAATGCGCGATTGGAAGTCATGCCAGCCGGCTTGTTCAAAATTAAAAATCCATCAATGATGCGCTTTTCCATCTCTAGCCAAATGCATTAAAAGTGGCTACAATAGGCAAAAATTCAACGAATGTCAAATGCTCAGCTTAAAACAGTTAGCCCAAAGAATCGGTGCGGAATATATCGGTGAAGACTTGTCTTTTCATGGCGTGAGTATTGATAGTCGTACGCTTGAGTCAGGGCAGATTTATGTCGCCATTCGTCGCGAAAAAGACGGCCATGAATTTATTGCGGATGCGATTGAGAAAGGAGCGAGTGCCGTATTGGTCGATCACCTGTGTGAACTCACTATCCCACAAATCATTGTTAAAGATACCCTCAAGGCTTTAGGGGATATGGCGCATGTTTGGCGTGCGCAATTTCATATTCCGATCATTGCTTTAACGGGCAGTTGCGGCAAAACGACGACCAAAGAAATGATTGCTAGCATTCTGCGTGAAAGCGGGCCCACATTAGCAACGCAAGGCAATTTTAATAATGCGTATGGCTTGCCTTTAACGCTCTTGCAGCTTACGCCCCGACATCGTTACGCAGTGCTTGAAATGGGGACTAATAGTCCAGGAGAGATTGACTATATCGCTCGCATTGCAGAGCCCACTGTGGCATTGATTACGAATATTGGCGCCTCGCATTTAGAAAAATTGGGGTCCTATGAGGGGGTTTCAAAAGAAAAATCGGATATTTTTGTGCATCTCAAGTCCTCTGGAATTGCAGTGATTGATTTAACAGAGCCCTATGCCTTGCATTGGGCTGAAAAGATTGATCGTCGCCATGTAGTGACCTATGGTAATGCGCCTCAGGCCACGGTGCGGTCTTCAAACATTCATTTTCATGAACAGGGGGTTGATTTTGATCTTAACACGCCGATTGGTACGATGAGTATTGGGATTTCTCTCTCAGGTCAGCATATTGTAAAAAATGCAGTGGCCGCTGCAGCAGTGGCTTTAAGCGTTGGGGCTTCTTTGCGTGATATTGCGGTGGGGCTTTCAAAAATGGAGGGGGTGCCAGGCCGCTTTCATAAAATTATTTTAAAAAATGGCTGTATTTTGATTGATGATAGTTATAATGCCAGTGTCAATGCCGTCAAAAATGCCATTGATACGCTTGCGTTATTCAAAGGTAAAAAAATCTTTGTGATGACACATTTAGGGGAGTTGGGCGCAGATGCCGCTTTATATCACCAAAAGGTGGGAGAGTGGTGCCGAGATGCTCATCTGGATCAGGTTTTTTTGTGTGGAAATCAGGCTGTTTTGACGCCTATTTTAATGCTTTGCCCACAGGCGCGTTATTTTAATGATAAACAAGCGCTGTTCTCTGTGTTACAATCAATGCTTATGTCGGGGACGATGGTTTTGATTAAAGGCGTGCATAGTCAAAAAATGGATGAAATAGTGAGTAAAATTGTGAATGGGGATGTCTAATGCGTGAACGTATATGTTTGAGTTTGTTGGCTTTTACGTTTACACAGGTGCATGCCAGTGATTTAATCAGTGTCTATCAGGATGCTCAGAACAGCTCACCCATTCTGACTGGGGATCATGCGACCAATCAAGCGAGTAATGCTGAAATTCCGTTTGCAATCGGTGCTTTATTGCCACAAGTGGCTGTGACAGGCAATGTTGCCTACAATACATTTGCGCAAGGTGGGTTTAACACCTCTTATTCGAGTGATGGATATGCGCTCACTTTAACGCAGCCCATATTTAATTATACTGCTTTTGCAGCCATGGTGGATGTCAAATACACGGCTGATGCATCCGATGCGACTTATCAATCTCAAACCCAGAACTTTACCTTGACGGTGGCGGAAGATTATTTTGCAGTCTTGCAAGCGGAAGATAATGTTGCTTTTGCAGAAGCGCAGCTTAAATCGCTCGATACCACCTTGACGCAAACCAAGCAAAAATTTGAAGTCGGTGTGGCCACTTTTACAGATGTGGCGCAGGCAGAAGCGAATCAGGAAAGTGCTGCCGCAACCTTGGTGCAAAATCAAAATATTCTAGCGGATAGCAATCAAACTTTGCGCGAATATACCGGAAAGTTGGAAACAAATCTGGCCATCGTGAAAAAAGATTTTCCGTTTGTTCCGCCTGTTCCCAATCAGATCAAGGCTTGGGTCGATCAGGCTTTGCTTCATAATCCTATTTTGATTTCACAGCATGATACAACGAAAGCAGCTTTGGCGAATGTAAATGTGAAGGTAGGGAATCAATTGCCAACGGTTTCCTTGGTGGCCTCTTATGGGCAGACTTTTTATCGTGATGATGTGTCCCCGGCTGTTGCGCCATTGGGGCCATATGAAGACAATGCAACGATTTCTTTGGAGTTAAATTGGACGCTCTTTAATGGGGGGGAGTTGATGTCAAGTTCCCTGCAGGCAGCCAATCAGTACGCTTCCTCCCAAGATACAGAATTAAATCTTTATCGCCAGACAAAAAGTAATGTAACGAATGATTTTTTTAGTGTTCTATCAGCGCAATCTGAAGTAAAGGCCAATAAGCAGGCCGTTCGTTCTGCTCAAATTACGCTAGATAGTTATAATGCGAAGTATAAAGTCGGGACAGCAACGATTGTCGATGTTTTGAATGCAACACAAATTTTATACCAGGATGAGAGTAATCTAGCCGCTGCAGAATATCAGTACATTGATAGTTGGTTGCAATTAAAATATGATGCAGGGAATTTGAACGAACAGGACTTGTTGGCCTTGAATCAATACTTACAAGTTACGCAATAAGGATATCATAAATGTCAGATTCAGCCCTGAAAACAAAAATTATCAATGACATGAAAGATGCCATGCGCGCGCAGGAGAAGTTAAAGCTGCAAACGATTCGTCTGATTACCGCTGCAATTAAGCAGCGTGAAGTGGATGATCGGATTGAGTTAACGGATCAAGATATTTTGATGATTTTGGATAAAATGGTCAAACAGCGCCGTGATTCTGTTAAGCAATATGAGGCTGCGCAGCGTGAAGATCTTGCCGCACAAGAACGTTTTGAAATTGAATTGATTCAGGGGTATTTGCCTCAGGCTTTAAGTGATGCTGAAATTGAAGGGTTTATTCAAGATGCCATTCAAGCTTCGGGTGCTGCCAATATGCAGGATATGAGCAAAGTGATGCAAATTTTAAGGCCAAAAGTTCAGGGCCGTGCTGACATGGGGGCTGTGAGTCAAAAAATTAAACAGGCGCTTTCTTGAGGATTGCTTTATTTTTTTGTGCAGTTTTATTTTCTACTTACGGTTATGCTGTCCGCTCTTGTGGTATTTCCTCTGGAATTTATGCGGGGACCTATCAGGATAAAACGGGTTTGTTTTTGCCGCAGGCCTTTCCTCTGAAGCTTTATTTGACTGAGAGGGCTGGAAAAATCTATGGTTATACCCTCAAATCAGATGATTCAAAAGGCGCGGCTTATGGTCAAAGTCCGTATGCTTTTTTTTGGATGACTTGTCAGGATCACACAATCCATCAAATTTATATGATTAAAAACACAGAAAGGCCCTGTGGAGTCTCCACTTCTAATCTGGGCACAATTCAGCATTTCCAAGTGATGTATGAAAATGCAATGATCAGTGCAAGCCTAAGCGTAAATCTTGCTTTTGTCGGTCCATCACCCCTGATTAATAAAAAGTTACTGAAGCAGGCAAAGCATTTAGCTGAAATAGGCGTGAACACTTGCGCATAATTTTTTATCACGCATCTGCTAGACATTTTTTCAAAAACAAGGTAGAATCTTACCGTGTTTGCTGCCGACGTGGTGAAACTGGTATACACGCCACCTTGAGGTGGTGGTGGGGCAACCCATGAGAGTTCGAGTCTCTCCGTCGGCACCAATTCTTTTTTTTTAAATAACTTAAGAGCCTCTTGCAATATTATTTTCAGAAATGGCCAGATAAACAGCAGAATCTGAACGTATTGACGGCGTTAGGCGTCCGCGGGTAATTTTCCAGCTGTATTGCATCAAAAATAAACAATTTTTCGATTTTCCAGGCAGGGCATTCCCT
>CANJQG010000013.1 GCA_947476405.1 Thiotrichales bacterium | reverse complement strand
GTCTTTGCCAGGCTCCGAAGCTTTGCTTTAAATATTTGTCGCCACAATGACATCAAAAATGTCAAAGCTGCGCTTTTTGAAAACGCCCTTGCCTTTGAACTTATCAAAGCTTACAAGGGGATTGTATCATAGAATTGGACAGCCCTGGCTTATCCTTTGAAGTGTGTTTTCATAGCTAGGTCTTCCCCTTAATTTCTGCTATAATAGCGTCTTTTAAGCGGGATGCCCACTCAGATTTTATGAAAAAAATTATTATTGAAGGGGCTCGGACCCATAATCTCAAAAATATTAATGTTGAAATCCCACGGGATAAGCTGGTCGTGATTACAGGCTTGTCTGGCTCAGGAAAATCTTCTTTGGCTTTTGATACTTTGTATGCCGAAGGTCAGCGTCGCTATGTGGAGTCGTTGTCTGCCTATGCAAGGCAGTTTTTATCTTTGATGGAGAAGCCAGATGTCGATCATATTGAGGGGTTGTCTCCTGCGATTTCGATAGAACAAAAATCGACTTCACATAATCCTCGTTCAACGGTAGGGACGATTACTGAAATTTATGATTATTTAAGACTTTTGTTTGCGCGGGTGGGGACGCCGCATTGCCCTGAGCATGGCGTGTCGCTTGAAGCTCAGACGATCAGTCAAATGGTGGATCAAATTTTAGCATTGCCTGCAGACTCTAAAATCATGATTTTAGCCCCGGTGATTCAAGACCGAAAAGGCGAACACGAAAAATTATTTGATTCACTTCAGCGTCAAGGTTTTATTCGCGCGCGGGTAGATGGTGAGATGATTGAGTTGGATGATCCTCCTGCCTTAAACCGTCAGCAAAAACATACGATTGAAGTCGTCATTGATCGTCTAAAAGTAGAGCCCGAAGTGAAGCAGCGCCTAGCTGAATCGATTGAATCTGGTTTAAAGTTGACTCAGGGGTTGATTAAAGTTGCGTTTATGGAAAAAGGCTTAGAAGAATTGATGTTTTCAGCCAATTTTGCGTGTCATATTTGTGGCTTTAGTTTAGAAGAATTGGAGCCACGTTTATTTTCGTTTAATAGTCCCGCAGGCGCGTGTCCTGATTGCGATGGCTTAGGCACTCGCTTGCTCTTTGATTTAAATAAAATTGTACAAAATAAAACATTGCCTTTGTCTCAGGGGGCCATCCGCAGTTGGAATAAGTCCAATATCTATTATTATCAGCAATTACAAGGCTTGGCGAAGCATTATTCTTTTAGCTTGGACTTGCCTTTTCAAGAATTGCCTGCGGCAATTCAGGCTTTGATTTTGCAGGGTTCAAATGGCGAAAAAATTGAGTTTGAATATATTTCTGCTAATGGAATTCGCTCTAAGCAAAGCCGTGTATTTGAAGGCGTTATTCCAAATCTGGAGCGTCGCCTTAAAGAAAGCGATTCTATTCTAATAAAAGAAGAGCTTCATAAGTTGATGGCTGAGCAAGCGTGTCAATCATGCTTAGGCTCGCGCTTAAATCCGGCTGCTCAGCATGTCTTGATTGCCGGTCAAAATTTATCAGCCCTGACCCAAATGACCATTAGTGATGCGTTGATTTATTTAGAGGCGCTTCAATTAACGGGTGCACGTGCTGAAATTGCAGTAAAAATTCTGAAAGAAATTATATTGCGCTTAAGCTTTTTAGTGAATGTGGGCTTGGATTATTTAACCCTGGAGCGTAAGGCCGAAACCTTGTCAGGCGGGGAAGCTCAGCGGATTCGACTGGCCAGTCAAATTGGTGCGGGTTTAGTGGGTGTGATGTATATTTTAGATGAGCCTTCGATTGGTCTGCATCAACGTGACAATGACCGCTTGCTTAAAACTTTATTTCATTTGCGTGATCTCGGCAATACCGTGATTGTGGTTGAACATGATGAAGATGCGATTCGCCATGCTGATTTTATTCTGGATATTGGTCCCGGTGCTGGCGTGCATGGTGGTGAAATTGTGGCCCAAGGAACATTAGAGGATATTCTTGCCTGCAAAGAATCGCTGACAGGCCAGTATTTATCAGGAAAAGAAAAGATAGAGGTTCCTAAAAAGCGCCTTAAATTTCAAGAAGATAAAGTATTAAGTCTCAAGGCGGCGCAGGGAAACAATCTTAAGAACGTCAGTATTGAGATTCCCGTCGGCTTGATGACTTGCGTAACAGGGGTTTCGGGCTCTGGAAAATCGACTTTAGTCAATGATACTTTGTTTCCCATTTTAGCCTGTGAGTTAAATCGAGTGACCACGTTGACGCCTGCAAAATATGAGCGGATTGAAGGCCTGGAGCATTTTGATTCGGTGGTGGATATTGATCAAAGTCCAATTGGTCGGACACCGCGCTCTAATCCTGCAACCTATACTGGTTTATTCACCTTAATTCGTGATTTATTTACAGAAACCCTCGAGGCAAAAGCGCGGGGTTATGCGCCAGGGCGTTTTAGTTTTAATGTGAAGGGTGGGCGCTGTGAGGCTTGTGAAGGAGATGGCGTTAAAAAAGTAGAAATGCATTTTTTATCAGATATTTATGTGATGTGCGATGTCTGCAAGGGGCAGCGCTATAATCGTGAGACTTTGGATATCCGTTTTAAAGGAAAAAATATTCATGAAGTGTTGAAGATGAATATCGAAGAAGCCGTGGCCTTTTTCGAACATATTCCGAGCGTGCATCGTAAATTGCAGACCCTAATGGAGGTCGGGCTTTCCTATATTCAACTAGGACAAAGAGCCACAACCTTGTCGGGTGGTGAGGCTCAGCGTGTTAAGTTAGCCAAAGAGTTGTCGCGTCGAGATACCGGCAGAACCTGTTATATTTTAGATGAGCCCACAACAGGCTTACATTTTCATGATGTCAAACAATTGTTGAAAGTGCTCCACGCCTTAAGAGATCGGGGTAATACACTGATTGTCATTGAGCATAATTTAGATGTGATTAAAACAGCAGACTGGATTATTGATTTAGGCCCAGAAGGTGGCAGTAAAGGCGGCAATATCGTTGCAGTGGGTTCGCCTGAAACCGTTGCTAAAGTCGCAAAATCATATACTGGATTTTATTTAAATAAGATGTTGGGCTGATATCTCATCCGCCAAAAGTAAAGGTATAGAGTTGAGCGCCTGGATTTTGAAAAGTCAGTTCTAATGTTCCCGATTGCAGAGAGGGCAAGTTTAATATGGGATATAAATCATGACGATTGAGGACAAAGCCAGTCATTTTTTTGCCATTTAATTTGACGCTGACTTTGATAGGTGCTGCAGTAGCCCCTCCAACAAGAAAGACTTTTTTAGCGGTAAAATGAAGGCTAATACGCGTCCCTTGTTCTAAGTTTAAAATAAATTGCTTTTGGATATTCCACTGGCCTGTTGTATCCCAGACGGCTTGATGCGTTCCAGAACGTGCAGAGCCTAGATAGGTTTCAGGTGTTTGATTGGTGAAAAATGGCGTAGAAGCGGTGTTAGCTTTAGGCGTTGAGGGATCACTTTTTAGGCCTAAGAGCACTCGGATATTATGTTCTGTTTCTGCATAGTTGCCTTCACCAAAATGCGTGGCGACGACATTACCTTGTTGATCAATTAAATAGTGGGCGGGCCAATATTGATTATTGTAATTGAGCCAGGTTGAATAATTGCTATCCATGACGATAGGATACAGAATCCCGTTTTCTTTGACGGCTGCTTCTACATTTTGAGGATCTTTTTCAAATTGAAATTCAGGGGTATGAACGCCGATTATTTCAAAGCCTTTGGCATGATATTGGGCATACCAGTTTTTTAAATAGGGCAATGTGCGTACACAATTAATGCAAGAATAGGTCCAAAAATCGATGAGTACAACTTTACCTTTTAAATCACTTAATGTCAGAGGGGGGGAATTAATCCAATCAGTTGGGCTATCTTTTAATGCGGGCGCGGGATAGGGCTGACTTAAAGCATCAATCAATTGACTTGAGCTATCGTTGAGCGTTGTATTATTGAGACGAGGTGCTGCGCTAAGCCAGCCTGCATCAAAAGAGACCGCCAGTCCGGCGCCGAGAATAATAATGAAGCCAAATATTTTACGTAAACGTGACCCCTGACTTTTGAGAAAAGAAATGTGCTGCATGATTTTTCTCCCTAATAATGCGATTAAAATCATGGGGATAACGCTGCCTAAGGCAAAAAACAAGAAAGTAAAAAAGCTGCCCCAATTACTCTGTTGAATGGCACTTTGTACAATGGCTATGGCTAAAATAGGGCCGCCACAGGGCACCCAAATTAAGCTCACTAATCCACCTAAAATGAACCCACTTAAAAATCCACCGGATGGCTTATTTTTTGCTTCAGACCATTTAAAACCAATTTGAGCCAAGCCTCGGGTCGATTGCTCAAATTTTCTAGAGAGCGATTCAGACGCTAGAATCACGCCAAATAGTGCAATGAAAGCAAAGGCAAGATAACGTAATCCAGATAGATCTAAATGAAAAGCAATGGCCAGTAAGCGTGAGCCCGCTGTAAAGGTCGCAAAAACTAAAATAAAGCCAAAAATGATGCCATAAGGGCGTTGTTTCCCTCCCTCGAGGCTGCCGCTGAGCATAATGGGTAGGATGGGAAGAATGCAGGGAGATAAAATCAAGGCAAAGCCTTCAATAAAAGCAAAAATGAGATTCAAAAAAAAAGCGACGCTCATCAGGGGCTCGATACGTTTATTGACTTAATCTTAACTGATTTTTTCAATCTTGGAAACTATACACTGAGAATATTTAGTGCGATAATACGGATCTTAAGAATAAATAAAAGGATCTTAAATCATGCGTAGACCCGTTTTGCTGCCTGTGAATTTATCTGATGAAACTTATGCAGGAGTGACTTATCATTTGGGCGGGGCTTTGGTTCCTGCTTTGACAGTAGAGCTTAATGATGGCGAGACCGTTTATTTTGAGCACCATGTTCTCTTGTGGAAAACAGCAGCGATCAAAGTTGGAATTCGTAAAATGAAGGGCCTGATTAAAAGAATGGTCATGGGAATGCAGATTTTTGTAACGGAGGCCAAAGGTGTAGGGCAGGTGGCGTTTAGCCGAGATGGTCCCGGGCACATTTGCCCGATTCATCTCGAGCACGGTCAAGCGATTGATGTGCGTGAACATCAGTTCCTGGCGGCCACAGGTTCGATTACGTATGATTTTTTTCGCGTTCGAGGGGTTGCGAATATTTTAGGGGGGCAGAGCGGTTATTTTATTGACCGTTTTCGAGCAGAGCGTAGCGAAGGGATTGTCTGGTTACACGGCTATGGAAATGTCTTTGAAAAAGTTCTTGCTCCAGGCGAAATGATTGATATTGAACCAGGGGCTTGGTTGTATAAAGATCCTGACTTGAAAATGACAACGCGAGTAATGGGTTTAACCGCAGGCCTTTTTGGGGGGTCAAGCATGATTATCAATCGCTTTACTGGGCCTGGACGAGTTGGCATTCAATCGATGTCCGTAACCATTCCTGATAAAGATCCCAAGGGAAAGTGACGAATTCCACCTTTTCATTTAATCAAAGTCGTGATAAAATTCCCGCCTATTTTGATTTCATGTAAAAAAAGGAAAAAGTAATGACAGCGATACTTGAAGAGAGCACTGGGATTAAACGGGTGCTACGGGTGACAGTGCCTCAATCAGAGATTGATAAAGGCGTTAAAGAACAACTGAACGTCGTGGCACAGCGCGCTAACTTACCAGGATTTCGTCCAGGAAAAGCCCCTCGTCAAGTAATTGAGAAGCAATTTTCCGATTCTATTCGCAACGATGTGATTTCTAAAGCGATTGAACAGGCCTATTCTAATGCGATTGTTGAGCATCAACTTAAACCTGCCGGGATGCCTAAAATTAATGTAGATGAAGCGTCAATTAAAAAAGACTTATCATTCAAAATTGAATTGGAAGTATTTCCTGAGTTTGAAGTGAAGGGCTTGCCTGAAATTGAGATTATTCGTACGACTGCGAAGATCGATCAAGCCAGCAAAAAGACCATGATGGAAAATTTGCAAAAACAGCACATCAATTGGGGTGTGATTGATCGTGAAG
The DNA here is from genome assembly GCA_947476405.1 of Thiotrichales bacterium. GTDB lineage: Bacteria > Pseudomonadota > Gammaproteobacteria > Francisellales > CACEW01 > JAJZUD01. The sequence goes on along the minus strand of CANJQG010000013.1, from coordinate 36,132 downwards.
CAAAAAATGAAGATCGCTTAGTGATTGACTTCAAGGGGTTTAAAGGCGAAGAAGCTTTCAAAGGTGGGGATGCCAAAGATTTTAAACTGATTTTGGGTACCAAGATGATGATTCCTGGTTTTGAAGACGCTTTGATCGGCAAAAAGAAAGGGGATGAGTTTGATATGGATATCAGTTTTCCAAAAGACTATCACGTTGAAGAATTGGCAGGGCAGCCCGTCGTATTTAAAGTCAAAGTAAAGAAGGTAGAAGCGCCTGCTTTGCCTGAATTAAACGATGAATTTGCCAAATTATTCCAAATCGAGAGCCTGAAGTTGTTGGAAGATGAAGTTAATATGAATATGGAGCGAGAATTAGAATTTGCTTTAAAAAACAAATTGAAAACACAAGTGATCGATGGCTTGCTCAAACATAATGAAATCGAATTGCCTAGCGCTTTAGTGGATGAAGAAGCTCAGCGTTTGGCTGAAGCTGCGATTGCGAAAATGAAATCATGGGGGCAGCAAAACGTCGGCACGCCGCCGCTTAGTTTGTTTACAGATGAAGCTAAAAAACGGGTTGCTTTGGGATTGATCATGAGCCAAATTATTACCCAATATGATTTAAAAGTAGATCAAGACATGGTTTCTGAAACGATTCAAAAAATGGCCTCAGTGTATGAAAGCCCAGAAGAAGTCGTCAAAATGTTCCGTCAAAACAAAGCGCGGTTGAGTGAAATCGAGCAGGTCACTTTAGAAGAACAAGTGGTAAATAAAGTGATTGAAATGGCGAAAATCGTCGAAGAAGAAAAAACATTTGAAGACGTGATGCAGCATGCAAATGCTGAGGCTAATATTCTGCCTCAAGCTTAATCATTTTTTAAAGGAGTAAATGCGGTGGTAGAAACAGGTAATTTGGTGCCCATGGTAATTGAGCATACAGGTCGCGGCGAGCGTGCTTATGATATTTATTCTCGTCTTTTGAAAGAGCGGGTTATTTTTATGGTAGGTCCGGTTGATGATTTTATGGCGAATCTCATTGTCGCTCAGCTTTTATTTTTAGAAGCTGAAAATCCAGATAAAGATATCAGTTTGTATATCAATTCACCGGGTGGTGTAGTGACTTCAGGTATGTCAATCTATGATACCATGCAATTTATTAAACCGGATGTCAGTACGATTTGTATTGGCCAGGCGGCGAGTATGGGTGCGGTGATTCTGGCTGCAGGGGCACACGGAAAGCGTTATTGTTTGCCTCATAGTTCAGTGATGATTCATCAGCCTTTGGGTGGGTTTCAAGGGCAAGCTTCAGATATTGAAATTCATGCATTGCATACCATGAAAGTGAAAAAAATGTTGAATACCGTTCTTTCCAAACATACGGGTCAAGATATGAAAACGATCACGCGCGATACGGATCGAGATAATTTTATGGATGCAGAGTCGGCCAAAGCATATGGCTTAGTTGATGCCATTTTTGAAAAACGGCTTTTAGCAAAAACAGAAAAATAGGAATAGCATGAAAAAAACGGAAGGGGGCGGCAAAAAAGGCCGTCTATTATTTTGCTCTTTTTGCGGGCGCAGTGAAGCGGAAGTCAAAAAATTGATTTCGGGTCCTGATGCTTATATCTGTGACGAATGCGTCGATATGTGCAAAGAGATTATCATTGAGGGTGCTATCAATACATTGGCTGAAGGCGAGCCCTTGATCGAGCCTCCTAAAAAATTGCCGACTCCCAAAGAAATTGACAAAATTTTAAGTGATTATGTGATTGGTCAGGAACAAGCGCGTAAAACCTTAGCGGTTGCGGTCTATAATCATTACAAACGGATTAATCAAAAGCCTAAAGAAGGGGATGTTGAGTTATCAAAAAGTAATATTTTACTGATTGGCCCAACAGGTTCAGGCAAAACACTGATGGCGCAAACACTTGCGCGTAGCTTGAACGTGCCTTTTGCAATTGCCGATGCAACGACTTTGACTGAGGCGGGTTATGTAGGTGAAGATGTTGAAAATGTCATTCAAAAACTATTGCAGAATGCCGACTACGATAAAGCTAAGGCAGAAACGGGCATTATTTATGTTGATGAAATCGATAAAATTTCTCGTAAATCTGAAAATCCTTCGATTACCCGGGATGTCTCAGGAGAAGGGGTGCAGCAGGCTTTGTTAAAATTAATTGAAGGAACCGTTGCAGCCGTTCCTCCCAAAGGTGGTCGAAAGCATCCTCATCAAGATCTGGAGCAAATTGACACAACTAAAATTTTATTTATTTGTGGGGGTGCCTTTGAGGGGTTGGATAAAATTATTCGCCATCGCTCTGAAAAATCAGGTATTGGATTTGATGCGGATGTAAGAAGCGCGAAAGATCGTCAAACAACCCAATCTTTATTGAAGCAGGTGGAGCCTGAAGATCTTATTCGTTTTGGCTTGATTCCAGAATTTGTAGGGCGTCTTCCGATTATTGCGACTTTGGATGAATTAGATCGTCCTGCTTTGATTCGGATTTTATCAGAACCTAAAAATGCGTTGATTAAACAATATGCGCACCTTTTTGCTATGGAAGATGTAGACCTGGAGTTTACGCCGGATGCCATTAGTCTGATTGCAGATAAAGCTTACGAGCGTAAGACGGGTGCACGAGGATTGCGTTCGATTCTAGAGCAAATTTTATTGGATACCATGTTCCACCTCCCGACTGAAAAAGGAGTGAGCAAAGTGGTTATTGATGAAGATGTGGTGAAAGGAATTAAACAACCTATATTGAAAAAGACGAAAGTTGCATAAGTGAGGGGAATGGCGATGCCAAAAACCGTGTCTGAATCGAAAGAAATGAAGGGAATGCGTTATCCCATTCTGCCGTTGCGAGATGTGGTGGTTTATCCCCATATGGTCATTCCTCTGTTTGTGGGTCGTGAAAAATCAGTCCATGCTTTGGAAGACGCGATGGCGCGCGATCAAAAAATTTTTGTGGTTGCGCAAAAGGAAGCCGGGGAGGACTATCCCAAGCAAGAAGAGCTTTACCGAGTTGGGACTTTGGTCTCGATTTTACAACTTTTGAAGCTGCCTGATGGAACAGTCAAAGTATTAGTGGAAGGCATTGATCGTGCAAAATCCATAGAATATACCTTAAAACACCCTTTTTATGAGGCTGAAATTGCCTTTATTAAAGATGCCTCAAAGCTTTCAGGTCATGATTTAGAAGCCCTGCTTCGTTCATTGGTGACGGAGTTTGATCAATATGTCAAGTTCAATAAAAAAATTCCACCTGAAATGTTAAATTCACTTGCGAATATTGATAACCCTTCCCGTCTAGTGGATACCGTTGCTGCGCATATGGTGATGAAGCTGGATGAGCGTCAGCATATTTTGGAAGAAAACCGTATCGAAAAGCGGATTGAATTGCTGCTTGAATTTATGGAGCAGGAAATTGATATCATGCAGATTGAAAAACGCATCCGGACGCGCGTCAAGAAGCAAATGGAAAAAAATCAACGTGAGTATTTTTTGCATGAGCAGATGAAGGCTATTCAAAAAGAACTGGGTGAATTAGGTGATCAAAATGTCAACACGATTGACATGTTAGAGCATAAAATAATTGAATCTAAAATGCCTAAAGAGGCCCATGATAAGGCCATGTCAGAACTCCGTAAGCTTAAAGCAATGGGGCCGATGTCCGCTGAAGCGACCGTGACCCGAAATTATATTGAATGTCTGGTGAATGTTCCCTGGAGCGCCGCTACAAAAATCAGCTATCATTTGGCGCGGGCTGAAAAAATTTTGAATGAAGATCATTATGGCCTCGATAAAGTTAAAGAGCGTATTTTGGAATATCTTGCTGTGCAGCAACGCAGTCGTAAATTAAAAGGTCCGATTTTATGTTTGGTGGGGGCGCCAGGCGTCGGAAAAACATCATTAGGTGCATCTATTGCTCGGGCGACAGGCCGTGAGTTTGCTCGAATTGCCTTAGGTGGCGTACGTGATGAATCTGAAATTCGGGGACATCGTCGTACATATATTGGTTCAATGCCGGGGCGAATTATCCAAAAGATCACCAAGGCAAAGGTCAATAATCCTCTTTTATTATTGGATGAAATCGATAAAATGGCGATGGATTCGCGTGGGGACCCAGCCTCTGCTTTGTTGGAAGTCTTAGATCCTGAGCAAAACAAAGCCTTTAGCGATCATTATCTCGAAGTCGATTATGATCTTTCTAATATTTTATTTATTGCGACAGCCAATTCTATGGATATTCCAGAGGCTTTATTGGATCGGATGGAAGTCATTCATATTTCAGGTTATATAGAAGATGAAAAGTTAAATATCGCCCTAAAGTATCTTTTGCCAAAACATATTAAAGCCGCTGGCCTCAATGCCAATGAAATTAAAATTTCACGTGCAATTGTTTTAGAAATGATTCGTTATTATACGCGAGAAGCGGGCGTTCGGAATTTAGAACGAGAAATTGCCAAGTTGTGTCGAAAAGCCGTTAAGCAAATTTTGCTGGCTAAGGGAGAATCCAAAAAAGTCGTGTTTACGGCTAAAAATCTGGAAGACTTTTTAGGGGTTCGTCGTTATCACTTTGGTTTAGCCGATGTGGAGGATCAAGTGGGGCAAGTGACCGGCCTTGCTTGGACCCAAGTTGGTGGTGAATTACTCAAAATTGAAGTTGCAGTCATGCCCGGAAAAGGAAAAACCCTCAGCACAGGTAAATTGGGTGAAGTCATGCAGGAATCCATTCAAGCGGCGATGACGGTTGTGCGAAATCATGCCGCTGAATTTGATGTGCCCGCTAACTTTTATGAAAAACGAGATATTCATGTTCATGTGCCAGAGGGCGCAACGCCAAAAGATGGGCCCAGTGCGGGGATTGCGATGTGTACAGCATTAATGTCAGCTTTAACGAAACGCGCTGTGCGTAAAGATATTGCAATGACAGGGGAAATCACCTTGCGAGGAGAGGTTCTACCCATTGGTGGCTTGAAAGAAAAACTTCTTGCCGCGCATCGGGGTGGAATCAAGATTGTTTTAATTCCGGAGCAAAATGCAGCAGATTTGAAAGAAATTCCTGATAATATTAAAGCAGATCTTGAGATTCATCCTGTAAAATGGATCAATCAGGTTTGGGATTTAGCGCTTTTGCCTGTCGCTAAAAAATAAGATATCATGGACTCTTCTCTCAAAATTGCGATCTGTCAAGGACATTTTCCTGTCGGAGCCATTGCACAAAATGCGCAGAAAATTCTGGATGAATCTGCCAAATCAGAAGCCGCTATTTTGGTTTTTCCAGAGTTAGCGCTTTCTGGTTACCCTCCAGAAGATTTATTATTTCAAGCTGAATTTCGTTTGAATATAGAGGCGGCATTACGCCATTTGCAAGCAAATTTGCCTCCTTCATTATTGGTTTTAGTGGGCGCCCCTATTTATCGTGATGGAAAAATTTACAATGCTTTGTTGGCTTTTTTTGATGGGCAAGTGATTTATGAATATCATAAACAAGTGTTGCCAAATTTGGGTGTCTTTGATGACAAGCGCTATTTTACAGCAGGAACGACATCCGGCATGCTCATCTGGAAAAGCTTGCGATTGGGTTTATTAATTTGCGAAGATTGCTGGCACAATGAACCGATTCTGCAGTTTCGAGATCTAGCCTGTGATCACTTGATTTGTATTAATGCCTCACCCTTTTCCATGAATAAAGAAGCAGAGCGTTTGGAGCGGGCACAGTTTGCGGTGGATCAACTTAAAATTCCTTTTATTTATTTAAACCATCAGGGTATTCAGGATGAATTGATTTATGATGGCGGCTCATTTTTATTAGCGCCAGATTCTGCTCCGCTTTGGCTGGGAGCGCGTTTTCAAGGCTCGCCTGTTGAGGTGCAATATCAGGCTTTGTGTTTTGCCTTAAGAGGCTATGTTGACCATCATCGCTTTCCTGGTGTGTTGCTCGGGCTCTCTGGAGGTGTGGATTCTGCCCTTACCTTGGCGATTGCAGTCGATGCATTAGGCCCTGAGCGGGTTGAGGTTATTTTGATGCCTTCTGCTTATACAGCGGATATGAGTATTGAAGATGCACAAGAGGAGGCCGCGCGTTTAGGGGTGAAGAATCAAATCATTCCCATCGAGATTCTTTTTAAAACCGCACTCTCAGAGATTTCTCCTCATTTTGAGCATCAGAAGTGGGATCTGACTGAAGAGAATATTCAGGCTCGTTTGCGAGGCCTTATTTTAATGGCCTTGTCAAATAAGTCAGGAAAAATGGTGCTTACAACCACGAATAAAAGTGAGCTGGCAGTCGGTTATGGGACCTTATATGGTGATATGGCAGGCGGATTTGCCTTGTTGAAAGACATTTATAAAATGGAAGTCTATGCGCTTGCTCGTTATCGTAATGGTATCGATCCAGTCATTCCAGAACGGGTTTTAATGCGTGCCCCTTCTGCTGAGTTACGTGAGAATCAAACGGATCAAGATGCCTTGCCTGATTATGTTTTGCTAGATCAAATTATTCAACAGTATCAAGAGGAAAATAAATCGACGGAAGAGATTATCGCAAAACTAGGTCATGAAATAGAAGTCAAAAAAGTCATTGCCTTAATTGATCGAAATGAATATAAGCGTCGGCAAAGTCCTATTGGGCCTAAAATAAGCAAGCGTGCATTTGGAAGAGATTGGCGAATGCCGATTATGAAAGGGTGAAGATATGAAAATTTCGTCTAAAGACCATCTCACAGGTGTGATGATGCATTCCCATAATGGCCTTGCACAAATTTTTAAAGCATATCGTGTACATCAGGATTTGGCTTCACAATTTATGCGAGATATAGGGGGAGAGTGGGCTTCTGAGCTTCATTTTGTCCTGTATCGAGCGGGTGTTTTAACGCTTTCTGTCAAAACGACGTCTATGCGAATGCGTATGAAATATGAAAAAAGTGCACTGATTGAGATGTTGCGGCAAAAAAAAAACTGGGTTGGTTTGAAAGATATCAAAATACAAGTTGCGGACTAAAAGACTCAAAAATTATATTTAAATTAGATTTTAATGCGGGTTTTTTTCAAAGAAACCGCCCCTTTATTTAGCTGCGTTTAAAAAAAACATAAAAAAATCTGAGAATAACGCTTGACATGATTGTTTTACAATTGGTATAAAGTCATTACCGACTTGAAATCGGGCTTATAACCTTAACAAACAGAGAGGGAATTCTCGTGAATAAATCAGAATTAATCGATGCAATTGCAAAAGAAGCGGAAATGTCAAAGGCTGCTGCAGCTCGTGCATTAGACGCCGTAATCACCAGTGTAACCAAAGCACTCAAAAAAGGAACGGAAGTAGCTTTAGTGGGCTTTGGAACCTTTCACGTTAAAAAACGTGATGCGCGTAAAGGCCGTAATCCTCGTACCGGTGCTGAAATTCAAATTCCAGCGGCTAAAGTGCCTGGTTTTCGTGCAGGCAAAACTTTGAAAGACAGCGTTCAATAAACGTTTCTCTTTTGAAGTAGTGTAAAAAAGCGTATCATTAGGGTGCGCTTTTTTTTTAATGGAGTTTTATAAATGCTACAGAATATACGCGATAATGCGCATGGTTGGTGGACCTGGGTTTTAGTGCCTATCTTGATTGTGCTCTTTGCTTTTTGGGGAATTGGCAATTATTTGGGTGGAAGCTTTTCTCAGAATAGTGTTGCCACGGTGAATGGTGAAGATATTCCCTTGTCACAGTTTTTGCTTGTGAATCATCAGGCGGTCGATCAAAAAACCATTATGCAGAGTCTGCAAACATTAATTAATCAGGCTTTATTAATGGATGGGCTGGAAAATTTAGGATTCTCAATAAGTAATGAAACGGTCGATCAACTTATTTATCAGGCACCTGCTTTTCAAGTCAACGGCGCGTTTTCAACAGCAAGCTACCAGGCTGCTTTACGCAGTTTAGGTGAAACTACCGCTGAATTGCGGAGCAGCTTAAAGCAAACGGGAATGATTAACCAGTTTCAAAATGCCTTAATCAGCAGTCAAGTCGTCTTGCCTTCCGAAGCGATGACAGAATCAGCCTATGCCAATTTAAATCGCACTATTGATTATGTTGTTTTAAACGTGAATCAATTTATGCCTAAAGTCCAGCCAGCGGATAGCGCGGTGTCCGCCTATTATCTGAGTCATCAAAGTGCCTATATGACGCCGTATAAAGTGCAATTGCAATATTTGACCTTATCTTTAAGTCTCTTTGGAAAAGGCCCGAATGCACAAGCCTCGTATCAAGCGGCTTTAAATCAGCTGGCGAATGTTACCTTTCAAAATGCCCATTCTTTGTCTAATGCAGCGAATACGTTTCATTTGAATCTGCAAACAACGGCTTGGCTAAACACCGATCTTTCCAATGGAATTTTAGCTACACCTGCGGTCCTGCAAGCCGTTTTGAGTGATACCGTCATGAAGCAGGGCAATAATAGTAATGTCATTCCGATTTCTCCTTCTGAGGCAATTGTTTTGCGTGTAACGGATAGTCAGGCCCCCACTGTATTGCCGCTTTCTACAGTGAAAAAACAGATTGTCGAAACTTTAATGATTGAACAAGCAACGCAAAATATGACCCAAACGATTGATGCAATGCGAAGTGCTGCGGATCAAGGTCAGAGCCTGTCGCAATTGGCAAAATTGAATGGCCTGAGTCTTCAAACTCAAAGTCAAAATTTGCCGCCTTATGTTTTGTCTACGATGAATTCAATGGCCGTGGGGCAAATTCAAGCAATACCCGGCAGTGATAATGTGATTCTTCTTCAAGTGCTGAGTGTGACGCCGAATCCACAAGGTAAAAATCAAGTGTCGGCTGAACAAATACGCGGGCTCTGGACAGAAGCTGAAATGGGGCAGTTTTTGTTCGCATTGCAAGCAAAAGGCAGCATTAAAATTAACCCTGCTATTTTAAAACATTAAAGAATCATGATGATTAAAAAGCAATATTTCTTAGTCGCGCTCTGTGTATTGTTGATTGGGGTGATCATTGGAGGCGTTTTTTATTCGCCTTCTATTCCCTTTAAGCCGAATTTTGCTTCGATCGAGCCTCTTGCAATTCGTCAGCAGATTTTCATTAACTTTATGGTGCCTAAAGTTCAAAATGCCAATGATGCAGTGCTTGCTACCCGTGAAAGGGTCATGGGCATTATTAGTGAATGGCAAAATCGTGGAAGTGTGTCAGGCGCCGATCGATATTGGCTTTATACTACCGCATATGTCTACCAAATTCCACATTTTAAAATCACTCATCCTAAAGATGTTGAGGATTTATTGTCGCGTATTGATGAGGTTCCTGCATCCTTAGTTTTAGCTCAGTCAGGGGATGAATCAGCTTGGGGAGCCTCCCGTTTTGCAACACAGGCTGATAATTTTTTTGGGCAGCACTGTTTTGTCGCAGGCTGTGGTGTGGTGCCGCTGAAGCGAGCTCCAGGCCAAACCTATGAAGTACAGAAATTTAGAAATGTTCAAGCTTCTGTGACTGATTATATTTATAATTTAAACACAAATTCTTCTTATCAGGGGTTTCGTGATTTAAGGGCAAAAATGCGTTCTGAGAATAAGCCTTTGGCTGGATTTTCTTTGGTTTCAAAGCTCGGAAATTATTCTATTTTAGGAGAGGGATATATCATTATGATTAGCAACATTATTATTAGCCATAATTTAATGCAGTATGATGAATTAGATAGTGATGTCTAAGTTTCGCTGTGCGGTGATCAGTATTTTTCCGGAAATGTTTAGTGCGCTGACCTCTTTTGGTGTTGTGGGCAGGGCCTTTAAGCATGGATTATTAGAATTGATTTTAATTAATCCGCGTGATTATGCAGCGGGGGCACGCAGGCGTGTGGATGCGCGGCCTTATGGTGGCGGTCCTGGCATGGTGATGATGGCAGAGCCCTTATCTCAAGCGATTGAAGCCGCAAAAATGATTTTAGGGCCTGAAGCGCGGGTGGTTTATCTCTCGCCCCAAGGGGGACGCTTTAATCAAAAAAAAGCAGAAACAGTTTTAGCCTATCAAAGCCTTATTTTAATTTGTGGGCGTTATGAAGGGGTCGATCAACGCTTGCTGGATAGGATGGTTGATGAAGCGATTTCGCTGGGTGACTTTGTAGTTTCAGGGGGCGAGTTGCCTGCGATGATGTTGTTGGATGCCGTTTCTCGTTTGATTCCAGGTGTGTTAGGGGATCCTCAATCACTTGTTCAGGAATCATTTCAGGGAGAAGCCGAGTCAGATTACCCTGTCTATACAGAGCCTAGAATCTGGCATGAGCAAGCGATTCCAGAAGTGCTTCTCTCGGGGCATCATGAAAAAATTAAAGAATGGCGTGAGATGCAGATTACTGGAAAAAAATAGTATACTCTTATCTTTATCATTTTCGGAGGGCTTATGCGCCTGATGCAACCCATTTTGATGGTTATTTTTTGTCTTTTTTTCGTGACTCTTGCACAGGCTGGCAATGCAAAATCCGCGCTCACTGAAAGTCAATATCCGCCTGATATTGCAGCAATTAAGGAAAGTGGAGTGCTGCGTGTTGCGATGGTTTCTGCAGGGGTGCCTCCTTTTTTTATGCAGGATGCGCAAGGGAATTGGACCGGGATTGATGTGGATTTTGATCGCCTGACTGCGCAAGCATTGGGTGTAAAGTTAGTCATTGTTTCCATTCCAACCTATGATGGCGTGATTGATGCAGTGGCCAATGGCCAGGCTGATTTGGGAGGAGGGCTTCTCAGTGTCACACCCGATCGCGCGTTACGTGTTAAATTTTCTGATGGAACCTATGCGTACCATCCGTCGTTATTAGTCAATCGGATGCAAATGAATCGTTTAGGTTGGAATATTGTTAACGTGGTCTCGCATTTACAACTGACCAATCAGCCTTTAAAAATCGGTGCATTACAATATTCGGCAAATATTGCTTTATTGCAAGGAGCCGCACCGGCCGCAGAAATTATTACTTTTCCAACAGAAGATGCGGCCTTGGAGGCGGTGGCGAAGGGAGATGTTTTTGCCGCCATGAGCGACACACCTGAACAAATGAATAACTGGTTGAATGCACATCCCCGGGCTGCATTGACAACCGTTCAGGGGGTCCTTACTTCACGTTCCGTTTTATTTGGCGTTGCAATGTCTTGGAAGTCTGAAAATTTGCGAGAATGGATGAATGTTTTTATAAAAAATCTTGAAAGTCTGCACATGAGGGAGACTTTGTTTGAAAAATATCAAGTGGAGGATCCAGGTGCATGAAAATATTTGAAAAAGTAAAGCAATATTCAGAAAAACCTTCTGTCATGATAGGGGGAATGCTACTCGGTATTTTTCTGGGCATTTTTCTTCCTCGTGGTGCGGTCTTTTATAGCGAGGTTAGTAAACTATATTTATCTTTATTAGAAATGTGTGCACTTCCTGTGATGACGACTGCGGTTATTTCAAGTTTAGGTCATCTGGTTCATGGGCATAAGACTGTTTTTTATTTAAAACGTATTTTTATTGTGTTTTTATTGGGATTGTTGTTGGCTGCGGCGGTTGCAATTTTAATGAGTGTTATTTTTAGGCCTGGCGGGAATTTATCGGACCAAGCTTTGACCGGAATTGGTCATGCGATTATGAATATTCAAGGGACAGCCATTCCTGGAAGTACGACACAATCAATGGGAATCTCGGAATTTTTTTCAAGTTTGATTCCCAATAATGTTTTTTTAGCCTTGAGTAATGGGCGCAGTTTGGCCATTTTATTTGTGAGCGTCTTAGTGGGAATTGCCACGGGATTACAGCGAACAGAAGAAGCGAAGCATGCTTTAAATGTCATTCATTGTTTATATCTTGCCTTTATCCGAATTATTCAATGGATTATGATTTTTCTGCCAATTGGCTTACTCTGCTTATTTGCAAGTTATATTGCAACAGCTGGCTTTGATATTTTAGTGACATTATCGCATCTCATTGCCGTGATATTGGGGTGTGGCGTTTTGATGATGCTTTTTTTTACAGCGGTTATTCGGCATCGAACTGGATATTCTTTTGCGCAAGTTATTTTTAAATTACGTCAACCTTTAGCAATGGCTTTTTTTACCTCGAGCAGTCTTGCTACGATGCCTACAACATTAAATGCATTGAGAAAAAATTTCAAGTTAAGTGAGGATGTTGTTTCTCTCGTTGTCCCATTGGGAACAAACTTTAATCAGCAGGCTTCCGTCATTCGCTATGTGTGTATTGCCATTTTTGTCTTACAAATGTATGGCATGCATTTGGGTATGATGCAAGTGCCTTTTTTAGTTTTAACTGCGGTTTTAGCGGGTGTGGCCAGCGGTGGAATGCCGGGGATTGCGGCCCTTTCTATGGCTGGATTTGTTCTTCAATCCTTGGGAGTTCCGATTGCAGTAGGAATTATTTTATTGACGGTCATTGAGCCGATTATTGATCCGATTACCACCATGGTAAACGTGTTTGGTAATTGTATGGCCGTGACCTTAGTCGAGCGTGGGCGTTGATTTTTTCATTAGGCTGAAGAGGCTAATGAGGCCCATGACGCACATCAATATCGCAACACTTTGAGCTGAATGAGTCCGTTGAATGAGATATAAGGCCAACATGGGCACAAATCCAATGAATAGGTAGGCCAGATTATAACTCAGTGCAACCCCCGTCATACGAATTTCAGTGGGAAAAAGCTGTGCCAAAAGTGGAGGATAGCAGCCTGACATCAAGCCAATTAAGCCTTCATAAATAAATAAAAATAACCAGAGTGCAAAATCAGTTCGACATTCTAATAATTTGAATAGAGGGATCATCAAAATTAAGCTAAAGACGATCAGAAAGCCAAAAACACGGCCAAGTCCAAAGCGATCAACCCATCCCCCGCTGATAAAAATTAAAGCAGATGACCAAATTAAGCTTATGGTAAATATAGAATAAGTCTGGCGTAATGGGTAGTCAAAATGAAAAAAAAGGTAGTTTGGCAAAAATAAGCCAAACAAAATCAAACTGCCTGGCAATGCAATGACCCCCATCCCTTTCAGTACCGGAATTTTATATTGACGAAGGGTTTGGAAAAGAGGTGTTTTACAAACGTGTTTCAAATTTAAAAAAACGAAAGGCTCTGTGCTTTTTTTGCGAATCATGAAGCCGGCAATAGCCAGTAATCCACCAAGTAAAAAGGGAATGCGCCAGCCAAATTGATGCATTTCAGATGGAGTTAAAAGATGAAGCAGCAAAGTATTAATAAGGCTTGCGAGTGTGGCGCCGATTCCTGCACCGGCGAGTGTCAATCCGACGAGGCGGCCACGTTTGTGCGTCGGTGAATGTTCGGAGACAAAGGTAATGGCAGCTGGAATTTCAGCGCCTTGTGCAAATCCTTGAAGCAGACGACAGCCCATTAAGAGTGCCACACTGAGATTGCCCAAGAGGCTATACCCAGGGAGAAGTCCGATAGAAAACGTGGAAAAAGCCATCAGGAGAATGCTGCGCAGAAATATTTTTTTTCGGCCATGGCGATCTGCAAAATGACCAAATATAAACCCGCCGAGTGGGCGAGCGACATAGCCGATCGCAAAAACACCTAAAACACTCATGTTTTGAATAAAGGCAGTATGGTCTGAAAAAAATACAGGGCCAATAAAACTTGCAAGGAGAATATAGATGACAAAATCATAATAATCTAAGGCAGTACTGATTGATGAGAGAAGGGCTGTTTTAAACATATTCACGCAACCAGGATTCTAAAATTAAGACTGCTGCATAGGCATCAACGGTTTTTGTTTGTTTGATTCCAGATGATTTCATGTCCAATAATTCAGAGCGTGCCGCTTTAGTAGTCAGGCGTTCATCCACACGAAAAACGGGAAGCCCTGTCGTTACTTCAAGCCATTTTGCGCAGGCCTCAGCTTGGTGTGAAATATTAAAAGCGCTCTCATCCATTTTAACAGGAATGCCAATAACCATTGCGTCAGGCTTCCAGTCTTGCATTATTTTTTTAAAAGAAGGCAAATCGATTTGGCCTTTTCGCATCTTTAAAATGCCAATGGGGGAGGCCGTTCGGGTGATGGTTTGTCCGATAGCAAGGCCCGTTTTAAATAAACCAAAGTCCAGCCCTAGAATTTGTCTTATTCCCATTTTAAGCGTCCCTTTTTAGACAAAAAATCAGCAATCAGCTGGTAATGATCATCATGAAATTGATCTTGAATCATGGATAAGTTGCTGAGGGGATGCCAATTCGCAGACAGAGCATCATCAGCGGCATGTACTTCAGGGCACACTTGTCCATCTAGAAGAAAGAGGCCTGCATGAGTAATGACACGGCCTATATTCGAACGTCCTGGGTAGTCATAGGTTTTGATATCCTGCAAAGCATTTTTTAATTCACTGTCTGAGGCGGCAATCTGGGTTTCTTCTTTTAGCTCGCGTAGGATTCCATTCTGAATCCATTCGTGGGGTTCCAAAAAACCACCGGGCAGAGCGAGCAGTCCTTTTCCGGGTGCGTTTGCTCGTTCAATGAGTAAGATTTTGTGATCGCACAGCACGAGCGCATCGACGGTGCTAAAAATAGGAGGGTAGGGCGCCTGGCTCCAACTTTCGCGATAGGTCTCAATATAGTGCGCTTCCTCTTTCAGGCTTAGATAAGCCGGGGTGGTCATAAAATTTTGTAGCCAATCTGCGACCATTGATGAGACTAGGGGGTGTTGGATTTTTTGATTTATAAAAAAAGTCTTGCGTATTTCTGTTGCATTAATTTGAGCAAAATCAGGGCACTCTCTTAGTTCCCATGTTTTAAATTTTTGTAAATAATAGCTGCTTTCATCTTTAGAATGTCCAAAGAGGATTTTATGGAACTGGGGAAAAAGAGGGTCAATGGCCCGTTCAACCGCTTCAAACCAGGCTTTTTCATTATAAAAATAATCTGGAATCGCTGCGAAATGCAATCGAATATCAGGGTAGGTCTCGCGAATCATGGTGCAGCGTTCGTCAAAGGTCCATGGATTTTTGATGCTAGGCGCGCGATTGCTGGACCCAATAATTAAGATGACTTCGTCAGACTGTTTCAGCGCCTCTTGCAGCAGAGAATCATGCCCTAAATGAAAGGGTTGAAAGCGCCCAATCAGGATGCCGAGGTTTTTCATACTTTACTTATGGTCTAGGATGTGATTATGATAACACACTCACCACTGGAAAACGAATAGGTCGGATGGCTAACGAGACAATTTTGATTATCGATGATGAGGCAGGAATTCGCCAACTCATTCGGATTTTTTTGCAACGCTATCATTACGAAATTTTGGAAGCAAAAAATGCAGAAGAAGGATTGGAAATGCTGGAAAAAAATACAGTTAATTTAGTCGTGCTAGACTTGATGTTACCTGATATTTATGGGATTGATCTGTGTAAAAAAATTCGTCAAAAATCAGCCGTTCCGATTATTATGTTGACCGCTGTCCATGGCGAAATGAACATGGTGCTCGGTTTTGAAGCAGGGGCAGATGATTATGTCGAAAAGCCTTTTAGCCCTCATGTTCTTTTGTTTCGAATTCAAGCTATTTTAAAACGCAATAAAGGCGCTCAAATGGATGAGCCGAAGATTCAGCCAGGCTTGAGTCAAGCTGCAGAAGTCACTATTCCCGGAAAAGTCAGTTATGCGAAAGCCAGTTTTGCACAATGGGTCTATTACCCCGCTGAAAATTGTATTAAAAATTTAAATGATAAAATGGTCTTTTTAACTAAAAATGAATGTTTATTATTAGAGTTATTTTTAGCCCATGAGCAAGAAGTTTTAACGCGCGATCGCATTGCTTTATTCTTAAAGCTGGATATAGATGACCCAGAGAGTCGCGCGATTGATGTTCAAATTTCACGATTACGCAATAAGTTGCGAGACAAAAGTAATAATAATTTAATTAAGTCTATTCGGAATAAAGGGTATTTGCTTTCTGTTCCTGTTCGACTCAGTTAGTTTTTTGGAGAACCTATGTTTTACCCTGAAATAAAACCTTATCATGAATCTATGCTTTCCGTCTCGGATTTACATCGTATTTATTTTGAAGAAAGCGGAAATCCGGATGGCATTCCTGTTTTATTTATCCATGGTGGCCCCGGTGGCCCGCCGGATTCGCATTGTCGGCGTTTTTTTAATCCAGTACGTTATCGCATTATTCTGGTTGATCAGCGTGGTTGTGGAAAAAGCACTCCTCATGGCGAATTACAGGATAATACAACGCAGCATTTGATTTCTGATTTTGAAGCCTTGCGCTTACATTTAAAGTTGGAAGCTTGGGTATTGTTTGGTGGCTCTTGGGGAAGTACGCTCGCTTTAGCGTATGCTCAAATGCATCCGCATTCTATTTTAGCGATGGTATTGAGGGGGATTTTTTTAGGGGCGCAATCTGATTTAACTTGGATGTATCAGGGTGGGGGAGCAAGCGATGTGTTTCCAGATTATTGGGAAGCTTTTCATGATTTTATTCCTGAGGCGGAGCGAGGCAATTTTATTAAAGCCTATTATGACCGCCTTCATGGAAATGATCTTGCCTTGGCAAAACAAGCGGCTAAAATTTGGAGCGTTTGGGAGGCTTGTGTCAGTAAGCTTTATGTAGACCCAAAATTGATTGAAAAATACGATGGCGATGATTTTAGTCGTGCCTTTGCCCGCATTGAGACGCATTATTTTCACCATCAGCTCTTTTTAAAGCCCAATCAGCTTTTGAATGAAGTTCATAAAATTCGGCATATTCCTGCTGTTTTAGTCCATGGTCGTTATGATATGTGCTGCCCTTTTGTGGGCGCATGGCGTCTCCATCGCGCCTGGCCGGAAGCGAAACTGATTATGACCCCTGATAGTGGTCATTCAGCTTTCGAACCGGGCAATCTCAGCGTGCTCGTCCAGGCCATGGATAATTTACTTTAGGTGTGATAGAATGAATGCGCTTTAGAAAGAGGGTTTTTCATAAATCCTAATGAGGTTAAACAGAAAACAAGGACATAGGTTTTAAGATGAAACGTTCACGGAATGTTTATTTAATTGGTCCAATGGGTGCGGGTAAAAGTACGATCGGACGTCATTTGGCGGATCTTCTCAAAATGGAATTTTATGATAGTGATGCAGAAATTGAAAAGCGCTGTGGAGCCGATATAGCGTGGATTTTCGATTTAGAAGGTCCCGATGGGTTTCGGCAACGTGAAGAAAAAGTTATTCATGATCTAACAGAATTAAATGGCGTTGTTTTAGCAACAGGAGGCGGTGTAGTTGCCTCACCTTTAAATCGTTCACGCTTGGCGGCTCGAGGCACCGTTGTTTATTTGAAAGTCACCGTTGATCAACAAATGGAGCGCACTGCTAAAGACAAAAGCCGTCCTTTATTGCAAGTTGATAATAAACGAGAAGTTTTTGAAAAATTGCGAGAGGAAAGTGCGCATTATTTTCATGAGATTGCTGATTATGTAATTGAAACAGATGAACGTGGTGTACGTACCGTTGCGGCAGATATCGTTAAAATGCTTCAAGGTGATTAATGATTCACCTTTCCGTCAATTTAGCTGGGCGATCATATCCTCTGTTTTTGGCGGAGAATCTACTTTCAGATTCACTTTTATTTAAAAAAACTTTAAAAAATCGGCCTTTTTTGATTGTTTCTAATCAAAATCTGACTGAGTATGCTGCCGTGCTTGTTAAAACATTAGAAGCCTCAAGCCAGGATTGTTTATTTTTGCCTGATGGTGAGCGCTATAAAAATATAGAAAGCTTAAATGTGATTCTTGAGCATTTGACTGAGCGACACTTCCCGCGCCACGGGGTTTTAATTGCTTTAGGAGGCGGGGTCATCGGCGATACGGTTGGGTTTGCAGCCGCAATCTATCAGCGGGGAATTGCTTTTGTCCAGGTGCCTACAACTTTATTGGCGATGGTGGACTCATCAATTGGCGGAAAAACTGCCGTGAATTTAGGGGTGGCTAAAAATAATATAGGGGCTTTTCATCAACCTGATGCAGTGATCATGGATCTTGCGCTATTGAAAACCCTACCAGGACGTGAATATCATGCCGGTTTAGCTGAAGTGCTTAAGCATGCTTTGATTCAAGATGTGGATTTTTTTGATTGGTTGATGATTCACCGCACAGATATTGCAAAACGTCAGCCAGAGATTATCCTTGAAATGATTCAGCGCTCCTCCCTCATTAAAGCGCGAATTGTTGAATTGGATGAAAAAGAAATAGGCCCTCGTATGCTTCTTAATTTTGGTCATACTTTTGGTCATGCGATTGAGGCATATAGTGGCTATCATGATTTTAAACATGGTGAAGCTGTGGCATTGGGCATGCTTTGCGCTTTAAAATGGCAGGGGCAGAATGCGATTGCCTTACAACTCAAGACGCTTTATCAGGCTTGGAGCTTGCCTACAGCCATTCCAGCTGCTTATGAGCCGCAGCGTTTATTTGAATTAATGCAGCATGATAAAAAGAAAAGTACCTCAGCGATTCGTTTGATTCTATTGGCTCAAATAGGTCAGGCCTTCATTCATGAGGAAAGCGATTTTGCTAAATTAAAACAGTTTTGGTCTATTTAGGAGATTTTTTAAATGCGGAAAATCAAAGTCATTGGAGGATTTACAATCGCAATGATTAGTGTCTCCGCTATTCTGAATCTGCGGGGATTGCCGATGATGGCGCATTTAGGCTGGCAGGCGGTGTTTTTTTATATTGTGGCCTTCCTGACTTTTTTAATTCCAAGTAGTTTAATTTGTGCAGAATTGGCAACGCATTATCCAGATAATGGTGGGGTATATACCTGGAGTCGCCAGGCTTTTGGTGATCGTTCTGGGATTGTTGTGATCTGGATGGAATGGATTAATAATGTCATTGCTTTTCCAGCGACTTTATCTACGATTGTTCTTACTTTATCCTATATGGGCTTTCCAGAACTCATGACCAATAAATATCTTGTTTTTGGAATGGTTTTGGCCATTTTGTGGTTAACCATTTTTTATAATATCTTAGGTGTCAAAGCCTCCAGTCGCTTGAATGTATTCGGGGCTTTATTTGGAACCATTTTGCCCGGTGCTTTGATTATTATTTTGGGGGGGGGTGCCTGGCTTCATCATGGAATCCATCCGGTCATTTCTGCAGGACCTTTCTTTCCAGGGCTGGATATTCATCACTTAGCGATTTTTGTCGGGGTCTTGTCAGCGTATGCAGGGATGCAGGTGACTGCCTTTTATGCGAAAAATGTCAAAAATCCTCGCCAGGCTTATCCTTTGGGATTGATGGTTGCCGCGATTATTGTTTTTGTCTTGACGGTATTGGGCGTGATGGCCATGTTTTCAGTTATTCCCCCCGCGCAAATTAATTTGATTAATGGGGTGATCCAGGCTTTTTCTGACTTTTTTGCTGAATTCCATATGCCGTGGTTTGTTCCAATTTTAGCTTTTTTGATTGCTTTTGGGGGTATTTCAAGTTTAAGTGCCTGGATTGTGGGCCCGGCGCGGGGACTGCGTGAAATGTTGTTGGATCATAAGCTTTATCCTAAGCTGACGAAAATTAATCAAGGCGACATGCCTTATTTATTGCTGATTGTAGAAGGGGTTGTTGCCACGATTTTGGCCTCTGTCTTTTTATGGATGCCGGACCTGCAATCCGCGTTTTGGCTCTTGATTGCTTTGACCAGTCAGTTTACTGTTTTGGTCTATTTATTTCTTTTTGCCAGCGTGATTAAGTTGCGCTCAGAGCGGGGCTATGCATCTAATGCAAATGCATTTACTATTCCAGGTGGAAAACCCATCTTATATGGGATGGCTGGATTGGCCCTTTTGGTTTCAGTCTTAGCCTTTATTTTTGGATTGTTTCCTTTGTCTGAAACATCCCAACATTATACGAGGGATTATGTTTTTATGATGCTTTCAGGGGATGCGTTGATTATTGCATTGCCTTTTATTTTATTTAAAAAATTGCGGGGCTAGGATGAAGCATATTCATGTGTTGGGAATTTGTGGCACCTTCATGGGCTCCATGGCTGTGATTGCGCGGGAGATGGGCTTTAAAGTGACGGGTTCAGATCAAAATATCTATCCGCCCATGAGTACTTATTTGGAATCTGAAGGGATTGAAATCATCCAAGGATTTGAGTTAGATCAATTAGCCTTAAAACCAGATATTTTTATTATCGGTAACACCATGAAACGTGGCGAGCCGATTATTGAAGCCATTCTCAATCAGCAATTGTCTTTTATGTCAGGCCCTCAGTTTTTAGAAGAAATGCTCTTAAAAAAACGATGGGTCTTGGCGGTGGCAGGTACGCACGGTAAAACAACAACCAGCAGCATGTTGGCGTGGGTTCTTGATTATGCGGGCTACGAACCTGGGTTTTTGATTGGTGGCATTCCTCAAAACTTTGGAGTTTCCTCTCGCCTCGGTAAGAGTGATTTTTTTGTCATTGAAGCGGATGAATATGACACTGCTTTTTTTGATAAGCGCTCTAAGTTTGTCCATTATTGGCCGCGCACCCTGATTCTCAATAACCTGGAGCTCGACCATGTGGATATTTTTGAAGATCTAGCGGCGATTCAAAAACAATTTCATCATTTAATCCGATCTATTCCTGGAGAAGGATTGCTTGTCACCCATGAAGGCGATGCAAATTTAGATGCGGTTTTAGAAAAAGGCCTTTGGACGCCTAAAATTAGTTTTGGAAAACAAGGTGACTATACTTATTCGTTGATTCATTCAGATGCCAGCGCCTTTCGAGTTTTCTGCCACAATCAGGTAGTCGGCGAAGTGCATTGGGCGATCATGGGTGAATTTAATATTGAAAATGCATTGGCTGTGATTGCGGCAGCCAAACACGTGGGGGTGCTTGAAAAAATAGCCTGCGAAGCCTTAAGTCAATTTATCAGCCCCAAGCGTCGTATGGAAATTCGCGGTGTAACCCGCGGAGTCACGGTCTATGATGATTTTGCCCATCATCCCACCGCTATTGCCAAAACAATTCAAGCTTTGCGAAATAAAGTCGGCGCAGAGCGCATTGTTGCTGTTTTTGAGCCACGCTCTAATAGTATGAAATTGGGGCAATTTCAGCATGATTTAAAAAATGCGATGCAGGAAGCTGATCAAATATTTTTATATGAACCTCCTCATTTAGCCTGGTCGGTTAAAAGTGCTTTTTCTAATTCTAAAACCCCCTATTTTATTGCAAGAGATATTGATGTAATTGTCAGTGAAATTAAATCTTATATCGGAGCAGGTGATCATGTTCTAATAATGAGTAATGGGAGTTTTTCTGGGATTCATGAAAAGCTGTTGAAGTCTGGCCTTGACGAAAAAAAATAGGCATGTTTCAATAAGCCTCAGTCTACTCAAAAAAATGATCTCATGACAGCGAAAACCATTGCATTACTTCAACAAAAAGGGGGCTCCGGAAAAACCACGACAGCCGTTAATTTAAGTGGCGCTTTAAAGGAATTAGGTTATAAAGTCATTATTGCTGATATGGATAAAGACAAGCCAGACGCCTGGTCTTGGGTCATTAAAAGTGACACCATGAATGATATGGCGCAGCAGGTAGATGAAAAACAGGCGCGCGAGCAAATTGCAGAATTGAAAAAACGCTGTGATTTTTTGGTCATTGATACCCCCCCTAATTTTCAAACTGCAGCGTTGAAGGCGGCATTGTTAGCAGATTTAGTGATAATTCCTGCAGCACCGAGTGGCATGGACTTGTCGGGATTGCTAGAGGCGAAAGATTTAGCCATTACGGCAGGGCGTCCTTATCGACTTCTTGCTAATCGAATTATTAAAAATACTGCAATGACCCGTAGTTTGCTCAATGTTCTGTACGAAGATGGTTATGCATTTGATACGGCTGTGCCGCAGAGCGTTAAGTTTGTTGAGGCAGAAGCAGCGGGCTTATATATTGGTGATTATGCAAAAGAAAGTGATCCACACATTCAGACGCGTAAGTTTGCACGGGAAGTGGTGGCTTATTTTGAGGCTCTTAAATGACAGCAGCGAAAATTTCTCTTCAAAATCGCAAGCGTTCCAGTCAGCTCAGCGCAACTCTAGAGCAGATCTCGCAAGAAAAAAAAGACCATCTTCTTGCTTTAAAGCTTCAAGCCTTAAATGATGTAGCCGCTGCATCAGGTCATTTATTTGACCTACCTGTCAGTTTAATTATTCCGGATCCCGATCAGCCTCGAAAAACCTTTAAAAATATCGATATCTTGGCAGCCAGCATTCAAGAACAGGGAATTTTACAGCCTATTTTAGTCCATCCCAAAAACACCTCAGGTCGTTATCAAATTATTGTTGGGGAGCGTCGTTATCAAGCGGCTAAGATTGCAGGCCTCACTACGCTGCCGTGTATTGTCAGGGATCAAGAAGACGCACATACCTTGGTTTTGCAGTTGCTGGAGAATGATCAGCGCGAGCAGGTCTCCCCTTTTGAAGAAGCAGCTGCTCTGGATAAATTGGTTCAAAATATGGGCCTTTCTAAAAAGGAAATTGCGAAAGAACTCGGTCGCGATCCTGCTTGGATTTCCATGCGTTTAGGCTTGCTGGATGCCCCCTTTGAAATCAAGACCTTAGTCGATGAGGGCTTGGTTCAAGATCTGCGCACTTTACATGAATTGCGTAAACTGGCGAAAGAAGATCATGCCTTATTTGAAAGTGTTGTTCTCAAATTAAAGCATCATGATTTTCAAGGCAGCCATCGTGATTTGCTTCGGCAAACCCGTGCCACTAAAGTCTTGGCTGAATTGCCACGTGTTTTGAAAGCTGAATATCAGGAGGGTCGTTTGCGTTTGTTTTTAGAAGGAAAGCGCAACCCACAAGAATTTGATATTGATCAAACCATTCTTAAGCAGCTCAAGGGGCTTCTTTAAAAAATTTCAATTGCAGTAAAAAATCATGATATTCTGATTTTGATTTAAACTGATGTGGAAAATAAGCAATACCTTGATAAAAAATCCCCCAGGAGCTGATCACTGTTTTACTTGAAAGTTTTGGAATGCAGGGAATGCGACTAAAGAGCACAATTGCAATACAACTGGCGATTTTAAGTAGCCAGGGCAGGGCGCTTAAATAAAGGGCGGTCATTGCCAAAACCATTTCTAATCCCAAAAATAGGCTTAGTCGTTGCATAGGAGGATATCAATCATCTTTTGAGATTCAGGGTTTTCTGGGCGATTTTTTTTAAATAACCAATCAAAGATATCCTGATCGCTTTCTGTTAAAAAGTGGACAAATAATTCTTTTTCAGCAGGAGGCGCAGAGGGGTATCTTTTTTCTAAATAAGCCTCTAGAATTAAATCTAGCTCAAGCATGCCGCGTCGACAAGCCCATTTAATGCGATTATCCATAAGATGAGTGCTGTATTTTGAGTGAAGAATGTGTACAATAGTAACACAGAATAAAGGGAGATGAAATGATTAATAGCTTTATTTATGCAATTTTGATTTCTTATGCGGCATTGTTTCCCGTTTTAAACCCATTAGGCGCGTCACTATTATTTCATTCAATTACTTTTCCATTGGATCAAAAAGTTAAAGCACGTTTAGCGCGTAAAATTGCCCTCAATGCTTTTTTCTTATTGACCGGTGTTTTGATTTTAGGGACCTATGTTTTGAAGTTATTTGGTATTCAAGTCCCAATTGTACAATTAGCAGGAGGTGCAGTTGTTGCGACTCGGGGTTGGATGATTATGAATACAGGCGTCAGGGCTAATTCAGGCCCCACTGAAATTATGAGTGATGAAAAAACGGCTTTTGCAGCAGCATTTTTTCCTTTGACTCTCCCTATGAGTGCAGGCCCAGGCTCGATTGCCACAGCGATTACATTGGGTGCAGGTGCCGGGGGGCTTCCTGATAAAATCACCCGCATTATTAATTACGGAGGTTTGATCGTAGGTGTTTTTTTTTCCGCCTTGACGGTTTATTTGGCCTATCATTTTGCAGGTTATCTGATGAAACGCCTGACAGATAATGGCCGGATTGTGATTATGAAGCTATCTTCTTTTATTACCTTATGTATTGGATTGACGATCGTTTGGAAAGGCATTCAGGGCTTGATTGCCTTTTATGTTCATTGATCCATAGATTAATAATGAAGTTGCATTTGGGCAAGCTCTGAATCAAGGACGGATGCTAGATTGACGCTGTATACCTTGCCTGGTTTAAGGTGATAAAATGCCGTTTTTAGAGAGTCAATTGGGAATGGCCCCTCATGCAAATGCAGTTTTTTGAAACCAC
Organism: Thiotrichales bacterium; assembly: GCA_947476405.1. Classification (GTDB taxonomy): domain Bacteria; phylum Pseudomonadota; class Gammaproteobacteria; order Francisellales; family CACEW01; genus JAJZUD01. The sequence continues at coordinate 11,925 of CANJQG010000013.1, read as the reverse complement.
AGGCCTTCAAGCCATTGAACAACCCATGAATGTAAAACTATCCAAGGGTCAAAAAAAGTTTAATACGCTTCTCAAAAAGATTAATGAAAAGCGCAAACAGCTTGAAGAGTGGCAGGCTACGATTCCCAAATATCAGCAACAGTATCAGGCTGAAGTAGCGCCATTGCTTGTAAAATATAATGCCCATCGGGCTGAAATTGTGAAAGTATTGGATAGGGCCTACGATGAATACCCCCTGACCAAGCCTCAGAAAAAGAAATTGGCGACAGAGATTCAAGAGATGGCAGCGGCCTTAATCGATAGAGAAGATATGGACGAGCTGAAGGAAATTTACAATAAATACAGTCAAAGCGATTATGATACTGAAGTGGAGGAAGATGAGGCCTACATGAAGGCAATGATGGAGGCGTTTTATGGCATCGGTGCTGATGAAGATGTTGACTTGAATTCTGCCGAGGATGTTTTTGCAAAGCTGCATGAAAAAATCAGCGCAGGAATGGATGATTCTGATTTTAACTATGGCGGTCAACCTCGCAAAAAAACAGCAAAAATCCTGGCGAGAGAGGCTAAACAAAAAGAGGAGGCAGAGCATGCCAAACAATCGATTCGCGAGATTTTTAGAAAACTGGCAAAAGTGCTGCATCCGGATAGAGAACAAGACCCCATCGAGCGAAATCGAAAAAATGAACTGATGCAGCGGGTGAATATCGCCTACAAGAAAAAAGATCTCCTGTCGCTTTTGGAGCTGCAGCTGGAAGTCGAACAGATTGATCAGAGCAGTATTAACTCAATCGCCGAGGATCGCCTTAAGCATTATAATCATGTTTTGGAGGAGCAGCTGGCTGAGCTAGATCAGGAAATTACAGTCCTGTGCAGTGGTTTTAGCGTCAGAGGCCGTCTGCATAATCCAGCCCATTTTTCACCGCAGTTTGCGATAACATCCATTCTGCAGGCGCGGAATGAATTGAAGCATAGAATTGTACAGATTAAGGCAGATCTGGCGGACTTTAAGGATGTAAAATATGTCAAGGCATGGCTTAATGAAATGCACTGAAGCTGAAAGCAAAGGCGTGATATTGATCACCGGAGGCAGCTGATCCTGGATTTGCATCACAATAGCAATATGAAATGCTATCTCTAGCCAATTTAATAAAAATGAACAGGTAAGGTTTTTTTTTTAGCTCTGCTTAAGCTTGCAGTTTGGCTTGTAATGGTATATCATTACAAAAAAATAAAATGGAGCGATATCATGTCAGCGCGACACTCTGATTTTGCCAAACTTTGTGCAGGGGCTGAAAAACTTGGCTTGTTGCAGGAATGGTTTGCATTTTTATTTACGCCTGCGGAATTAGAGGCGATCTTTAAGCGTTTGGTTCTAACTCAGGCTCTGTTGGATCAAAAGCTGACGCAGCGTGAAATGGCGAAAAATTTGAGCATGAGCATTGCTAAAATCACGCGAGGCTCCAATGCATTAAAGCAAATTTCACCCGAATTGCGCATTTTTTTAGAAGAGCATGCTCAGGAAATAAAATGAAAAAACAAGTTGATTTGACTTTAAAAGTGGTCATTGTCTCGATTATTTTAACTTTATTGTTGGCGGTTTCGAATACCTATTTGGCTTTGAAGGTGGGATTGCTGACGGCGGCGTCGATTCCTGCTGCAATTTTGTCGATGGGCATCATGCGTTTTTTTAAAGAAAGTACAATCTATGAGCATAATTTAGTGCAAACAGCTGCCTCGAGTGGTGAAGCGATTGCAGGCGGGATTGGTTATACGCTTCCAGCGCTTATTATTATTGGCTTTGTGCATTCATTTAATTATATTGATACCGCTGCAATCGCATTTATTGGTGGGGTGATGGGGGTGCTTTTTTCAGCCTTGATTCGACGGCCTTTATTGGAGGATCCTAGCTTGCCTTTTCCTGAAGCGCAAGCGATTAGTGCAGTTTTAAAATTAAAAGAAAAGCAGGCGCTTGGATTTAAATCAATGATTTTTGGCGCATTATCCGCTGCTTTCGTTGAGTTTTGTCAGTCGACGGGGTTGATGTTTGTGGGGGGGGCACACTTTTCCTGGGTGGGCGCGAGTTTATTGAGCTTTGGACTGGGATTGTCACCCGCTTTGATCGGGGCAGGCTATATCGTGGGTGCGCGAGTGGGGTTGTCGATTTTATTCGGTGCGATTTTGGCTGACTGGATTGTTTTGCCTGGATTGAGTCATGGTGCTGTTTTTTCTGGTCAAGCAGCTGATTTTTTTAATGCGCATTATGGAATGAGCATGCGTTATGTCGGTGTCGGAGGGATGCTGTGTGCTGCTGTTTTGACCTTGCTGCGCCTCCTGAAGCCGCTGTATCAAAATCTCGCCCATACTTTGGGGAATTTACATTTGACCCAGAATCTGCCTTTGCATGAGCAGGATCTTTCTCAAAAAACCATTCGCTTTGGTTTGATTGCCTGTTTTTTACTTCTGGCACTGCTTTTGAATCATCTTTTTGTTTTAACGCCGACGGGGGTGATGGCAAGTTTGCTCTTTATTTTGCTGATTGGGTTTGTTGTGGCGATTGTTGCAGGTTATTTTTCTGGATTGGTGGGGGTTTCTGCAAGCCCAGGTTCTTCAATCCTGATTGCCGTTTTAATTTTAACCGGGCTGTTAGTGCATCTCATTTTGGGTTTAAAAAGCAACGCAACGACAAATTTGATGGGTGAGGCCATGACGATTATTATCGCCAGTGTCATGATGCAGATCGCCTGTATTGCGAATGACACCATGCAGGATTTAAAGGTCGGTCAGGTCATTGGGGCGAGTCCGCGAAAACAGCAAGTGATGTTGATTTTTGGTGCGTTGATTGCCAGTTTAATTGTCCCTGCGGTGATGCAGGTTTTGTATGCCGCTTATGGCATTGCAGGTCATATGCCAAGGCCCTTGATGAATCCCGCAGACTCCCTTGCAGCACCGCCTGCCGCGATTATTGCTGCGTTGACAGGGACGATTTTTAAGGGTGCGATTCCTCTTAAACTATTGGCCCTCGGTGCAGGGGTCGTTTTAATCGTCGCTGCGATTCAGGCTTTGATTTTAAAACGCTTTAAAATAGAATTTTCATTAATTGCAATTGGCATCGGCATGTATTTGCCTTTGTCTAGTTCAACGCCTTTAATCATCGGTGCAGTATTGAGTTTATGCGGCCTCAAAAATGCAAAAGTGCTTTTGGCCTGTGGTCTGGTCACCGGCGCCTCTTTGATGGATGTCATTTTGGCGGTTCCGATTGCATTGAATCCACAAGGCCAGGCTTTGCAGTTTTTGGTTGGATCCCCTGTGAGCCTCAGTTTGATGGGCTTGGGCGTAATAGCCTTGCTTTGGGCCTTTGTTTTTTCTTGAAACCGCTATTCCATTTTGGGGGTTAATGGTTTAAAATAAGACCTTCATATATTTCAGGAAAAGTGATGATAAAAAAGCAAGATTGGCGCCAGTTTGACCCGCAACTTTTTGGGGCGATTGAACAAGAAAAAATCCGTCAGGAAAATCATTTGGAATTGATTGCGTCTGAAAATTATGCCTCTCAAGGGATTATGGATATTCAGGGCTCCGTGCTTACCAATAAATATGCAGAGGGCTATCCTGGAAAGCGGTATTATGGTGGCTGTGAGTTTGTGGATCTTGCAGAAAATCTGGCGATTGAGCGAGCGAAAACACTTTTTGGTGCCGATTATGCGAATGTGCAGCCCCATTCTGGGTCACAAGCGAATGCAGCTGTCATGATGGCGCTGCTTAATCCGGGAGACACTTTTTTAGGCCTGGCTTTGGATCAAGGCGGGCATCTTACCCATGGGTGCAAAGCGAATTTTTCAGGAAAATTATTTAATGCGATTCCTTATGGAATTCATGCGGATACCGGGTTGCTGAACTATGATCAACTGCGTGATTTGGCGAAACAGCATCGGCCTAAACTCATTGTAGGTGGGTTTTCAGCTTATTCTCGCATTATGGATTGGCAGATTTTTCGTGAGATTGCGGATGAAGTCGGTGCGCTTTTGATGGTTGATATGGCGCATATTGCCGGTTTAGTGGCGGCGGGTCTGTACCCCAATCCGATTCCTTTTGCAGATGTGGTCACGAGTACCACTCATAAGACCCTGCGCGGCCCTCGTGGTGGCTTGATTTTATGTAAAGAAAATCCAGACTTGCAGAAAAAATTTAATAGCTTAGTATTTCCGGGGACGCAGGGTGGTCCTTTGATGCATGTGATTGCAGCGAAGGCTTTGTGTTTTCTAGAAGCCTTGCAGCCTGAGTTTAAAACTTATCAAACACAAGTGGTGAAAAATGCGCGTGCTTTGGCAAAAGGCTTGCAAGATCAAGGCTTTGATATTATTTCGGGCGGGACGGATAATCATCTGATGCTCGTGTCGCTCCTCAAGCAGGGTATTACAGGCAAAGTTGCCGAGGCTGCCCTCGGGGACGCCTATATTACCATTAACAAAAATGCTATTCCCAATGATCCAGCATCTCCTTTTGTGACCAGCGGAATGCGTCTAGGTACGCCTGCTTTGACGACACGCGGGATGATGGAAAAAGAGTTCCAGCAGATTGCGTTGTGGATTACTGAGGTCGTTCATCATCCTGAAGATCAAGCCGTGCTCGCGCGGGTACGTGAGAGCGTGAAAGCTTTGTGCAAAGACTATCCCGTTTATATCGACCAGAAGGATTAAAAAAAAATGGATTGCCCGTTTTGTCAGACGCATGATACTAAAGTGACCGATTCCCGCTATGTGCCGGAGGTGAATCAAATTCGCCGTCGACGCGAGTGCCTCTCTTGTCAGGAGCGTTTTACGACCTATGAAATCTCTGAGCTTAATATGCCTCGTATTATTAAACGTGATGGAACGCGCGTCGCCTTTGATGAACAGCGCGTGCGTTCAGGTATTTTGCGTGCGATTGAAAAACGCCCTGTGACTGCAGATCAAGTCGATCAAGCGATCAGTGGTATTTTCAGAAGCATGCGCGCTTCCGGTGAAAAAGAAATTCCCAGTAGTCAGTTGGGGGAGTTTGTCATGGCTGAATTGCGTAAGTTAGATGATGTGGCCTATGTGCGCTTTGCCTCGGTTTATCACCAGTTTCAAGATCTGAATGCGTTCATGAATGAGATTCAAGATTTGGTTAAAAAAAGGAAGCGGCTCTAGCGTGCTAAAAAGATATTTACGAAAAAAGAAGAGCCTCATTGCGATCGTTCTGGTGCTGATTGCCTTGGGCTTTGGATCGTATGAATGGATGCAGCCGGCAGCGGTGCCCATGGTTACGCCTGTGACGGTGACAGTGATGCCTGCAACGGAGCAAAATTTGCCTTTGGCTGTGACTGCGTTAGGAAATCTCATTGCGCCTCAGGGGACAATGCTGAAATCCCAACAGGCCGGTGTGATTCAAAGTATTTTGTTTCAGAATGGTCAAAATGTGAAACTGGGGCAATTGCTTTTACAGTTGCATGCGCAGTCAGAGCAAGCGGCCTATGATGAGGCGGAGGCAACCTTAGTCAATGCAAAATCGCTATACGATCGGTATATGTCTTTGAATAAAGAAGACCCAGATGTCTTGTCTAAAATGCAGATTGATCAACAGTATGCGACTTATCAGGAAGCCTTGGCGACGCTTGCGGGGATGAAAAAAAGTTTGGATGATATGCAGATTCGGGCGCCCTTTACCGGGACAATGGGTTCAACTAATTTGAGCGTCGGAAGCTATGTGAATGCGGGTGATTCGGTTGTGGCGATTATCAATCGCAATGATCTGGAGGTCGTGTATCAGGTTCCTGAAACGGATTATGCTTTAGTGAAGCAGGGGCAAGCCGTTCATTTGACCGTAGATAGTTATCCCGGTGAAACCTTTTCTGCATCAGTGGATTATCTGGCGCCTTTGATCAGTGCGACCAGTCACTCGTTTACCGTTCGTGCTAAGCTATTGAATCCAAAGGGGTTGTCTCCTGGAATGTTGATGCATGTGACCCATGTTTTGCAACCTGCGCGTCAGGTTTTATCCGTGCCCACCTTAAGTTTGGTTTCAGAATTAAGTGGCTTTGGGGTATATGAAGTCGTGAATCATAAAGTGGTAGAACAGTTTGTTCAAATTGGGATCCAATATCAGGATCAAACAGCGATTCTGTCTGGGTTAACGCCGGGTGCGATGGTGATTGTCGGCGGTCAGGAAAAAGTCGAGCCAGGTCAAACGGTTACGGCGATCCAGAGTCAATCATGAAAATTTCACAAATCTGTATTCGACGGCCGGTTTTTGCGACGGTCTTGAGTTTAATTCTCGTGATTATCGGACTGATTGCCTATATGGAATTGCCTGTGCGCTTTGCGCCACTTTATTTTAAGCCGACCTTGATGGTTCAGGATTTTATGCCGGGCACCAGCCCTGAATATGTGGAGCAAAATCTGACAGAGCCTTTGGAAGAGACCTTGGCCTCTACGCCAGGAATGGATTATATGGGCTCGCGCTCCGAACAGGGTATGAGTACGATTTTTTTGCAGTTTAATAATCTGACGCAGGAAAAATTTATTATTGCGCAATCTCAGGTGCTTCAGGAAATCTCAGGCGCCAATCTGCCTGAAAATGGGGATCATCCCCAAATTTTTCAGCATGGGGATAGCAATCTGGTCATGATGTTGGGTTTTTCAGATACGCAGATGCCGATGGTGGAGTTGGTGAACTATGTCAATACGGTTTTTCTGCCGCGCCTGCAGGAAATTTCGGGCGTAGCCAATGTGAGTGTGGATGCAGACACGCCGACTTTACGGGTCAATTTAATTCCTCAAAGTATGGCGGCGTTGAATATCAGTGTGAATGATGTTCAGTCAGCTTTGGAAAATAGTAATACGTCTTATCCCCTGGGCAGTGTGACGACGGGGCAACAAACATTGCAGGTCAATTCCCAAATGACCGTTCCGGATTTAAATAGTTTCAGTAATTTAGTCGTGGCCAAAAAAGGGGCGCGCCTGGTTCATTTAAGTGATATTGCGGCTTTAGATATTGGCTGGGAAGGCAATAATAACTGGTTTGGTTATGTGAACGGCCAGCCTGGATTTATGATTGAAATTCAAGCGACAGACGATGCCAATCCGATCGCCGTGGGTCAGGGGATTCGTCAGCTGGTGAAAGAGATGCAACCTAATTTGCCAGAGGGCATGGCCGTTGTTCCTGTCTTTGATCTATCCCAGCCCTTAGATCAGGCGATTCATGAAGTGTATGCCAGTATTTTTATTGCGATTTTGTTAGTGATTTTGGTCACTTTGGGCTTTTTAGGCAATTGGCGCGCGACGTTGATTCCGATTGTCACCATTCCGATTTGTCTGATTGCGACGTTTTCATTGATTTTTGCGCTCGGTTTTTCGATTAATGTGATGACCTTGCTGGCTTTGGTCCTGGCAGTGGGGATGGTCGTGGATGACGCGATTGTGGTGATGGAGAATACCTATCGTCATATCGAAATGGGTAAATCTCCTCTGAAAGCGGCAAAGGAAAGTATTGAAGAAATTAGCTTTGCAATTTTAGGGATTACGGTGTGTTTGATTGCAGTGTATATTCCCACCATTTTTATGAAGGCGAATATTGATACGGCTTATTTTCAAGAGTTTTCTTTAAGCTTGGCCTCGGCGATTTTGATTTCCGGCTTTTTGGCGCTGACTTTGTCGCCCATGATGTGTAGTCGTTTTTTAAGGCCGCATCGGATGAATGCGCATGAATTACGCCTTCAGGTTTTGACGTCTAAAGTCCATTTTTATTATGCGCAGGCTTTGGATTGGGTTTTGGCGCATCGTAAAACCGTCTTTGGCTTTATGCTGGCTAATATTATTTTTGGCATGGCATTTTTTCATTTATTGCCGACTGATTTATTGCCGAAAAGCGAAATTAATTATCTGTTTGCGTATTTGTCTGGCCCCAACTCTGCAAGCCCAGATTATATGAATCAATTGTCTGCGCCGCTTCGGGATGCGCTGAATCAGGATTCCCGTTTAAAAAGTGTGATGTATTATGTCAATGAAAGTGGTAATGTGATTTTTCTTGCAGGGGTGAAAGATGCGCATCAGCGAGATCAAATTGCGACAGATTATAATCTTAAAATTAGCGCTATTCCTGCTTTATCAGGTGGGGTGGCCGTGATGGATGCGAATCAAAATCAAAGTTCATCTCATCAAGGAGCTTTGTATTTTTATTTAAGTGGGCAGATGAGTTACCAGCAAATTGCAAGCGCGACGGCGGCCATGCAGGCTGCTTTAGAAAAAGTCCCAGGGATCACTTCTGTCGTCAATATGACGCGTTTTAATCAGCAGCAATATAATCTGGAAGTCAATCGTAATCTGGCGCGTCAATTGGGGGTGGATCTTGGCGTTTTAAATAATACCTTGTCGACCTTTTTAGGCGGCTATACTTTTGCGGACACCACTTATCAGATCAACGGTTATGGCTATGGCATCACCATGCAATTGCCGGAGTCGGATCTCGTGGATATGGGGGTTTTACAAAAACTCTATGTGGCGAATAGTCAAAATCAATTGATTCCGATCAGCAGTTTAGTGACGGTCACACCCAGTTTGGATTTGCCCTCACGCGTGCATGTCAATCAATTGCGCGCAGGGGAGGTGGATTTAAACATTGCGTCCAATTATTCGATGGGTCAGGCAATGGCGCAGATTCAGGCCACTGCGGCGCAGGTTTTGCCGCATAATATTGAAATTACCTGGGCAGGACAAATGCGCAATTTGATGCAAAACTCTGCCAGTGGCAATGCCTTTATTATGCTTGGGTTGGTCTTTATTTATCTGGTTCTGGCTGCGATTTTTGAAAGTTTTTTTGATCCGCTGATTATCTTGTGCACGGTTCCTTTGTGTATTGTTGCGGGCTTATTAGCCTTATATCTCGTCAATGGTTCTATTAATATTTACACCAAAATCGCCTTAGTGACCTTGATCGGCCTGGTTTCAAAACATGGTGTGTTGATTACGCAGTTCGCTAACCAATTGCGCAGTGAGGGCAAGGATGTCGTCACCGCCGTAAAAGAGGCTGCGCTGATTCGACTGCGTCCCATATTGATGACCAGTCTTACGATGATTTTAGGAGCCTTGCCACTTATTTTAACCACGGGAACAGATGCCAGTGGCCGTCGTCAGATTGGCATGATCATCGTCTTCGGACTTTTGGTTGGAACGATTTTCTCTTTATTTATCGTTCCGGTGGCCTATACCTTAATGGCGCGCTTCAAATCACGCTTTAACCCAAAAAAAGCAGTTGAAAGTGCTTTCGCAATATAACATATTGAATAAAATAACTTTTTTGTGAATATTGTCATCACCCAATTGGTGAGTTTCATTTTTTGTAAAAGCCTATACTTTTCAGATTGTTACAGGAGAAGCTTGTTTTCAACTGCTTTTTTTGGGTTTAAGTTTTAATTAGTGTCAGACCGGAAAGCCACAAATATTCACGTCAGGCAAAAAATCAACTGATCTGCTTTTTAACCAATTTGGCTTTTTTCAAAAAAAGTGCTTGCGACAGATCATTTTTTAAGGCTGCGCTGACTGCAAGTTGAGCAAAATATTTTATCATGAACAGGCATCAGCCTCGAATTTATTTTTCGATCGTGATTTAATCTGGGTTTTTATGATTTTTTTGGCTAGGCGGCTTTCATTTGCAGCGCTTTGTTTAAATTGCGCTGCGCCTTGCGTCGCTCGGTGTGCCGTTCTTTTTCCTGCAAAATCGCACCGATCCGTTGCAAGTTTCGTGCAACAATCGCCAAGGAAACGTAACGCTTGAACGCATCCAGGCCTTTGTCTGGACATACGTCTAAGCCATGAACTTCCAGGGCATTGATCGCTGATTCAATCGCTGAGTGCTGATGCCGAACCTTTTTAAATTCCTGCGATGACTCTACCTCTTGGCGTGCCTTGGAACATTTTCCTTTGTAGGGAATGACCGATACATCTAGCGTTTCCGCCAATTCCTTTTGGTTTTTTGGTGAGTGGAAGCCCTTGTCTGCACTGACTTGCGTCAAGTCAGGATAAATTCCCTTGGTCTTTTTGATCAGCTCAACCGCAATCTCACAGTCTGTTTCCTGCTGCATCACTCGATGCGATAAAATAAACTGGAATTGATCCTCTACAATGCAGACCTTCAGTCCTAATTCAACAGGCACGCCTGCCTTACCCTTCGAGACCCATTCCGTGTAACGTTGAAACAGAGAGAATATTTTTTCAGAATGAGGAATTGCCTCGCCTTTCAGCACACGGCGATCAATCAAATTTATCTGATGCAGTGCATCTTTGTAAAACATCGCAAACGCTTCTGTCTTGTTTAATCCTCGTTCTGTCATGACTTTATCGATTTTAACCAGGTGCTCTCCTGCAAGCAAGATATATTCTCGATGTGACTCCATCAGCGCCGCCTGTTTTTTGGCAATCACCTCCACTCAAGCAAGTCTTCAGTCAACAAGCTCACATTGTCTTTCAAGGTTTGCAGCGCATAAACATGCTCGGAAAACTCGTATTTGCCATGACCCAGCATTTCTCTAATCTGGGAATGGTGATTCACTTCATTTTCCAGACGGTCATAGTTCCAGTTTAAATTCAGGCGAACCACCCCCATCACCAGAATCTTCCAAAGCTCCATCCCCTTCCGACCGTTCTGCTTGCTCACTTTAGGCGCAATCTTTTCTTCCAGCAATTTAAAAATGGGATCACGATATTCCGGCGTCACGTAAATGTGTTGCAGACCACGAAGCAACTGCGGCATTTCATCCCGACTTCTCTTGTTGAATTTAATTTTGCTGATGTCAACCGCTCCGAAGTTTAGCTGACTTGATTGTATTTCGCGCATTTCATTTTTCCCGTTAATTTCATATGCTAATTATATAGCATATCCATTATATATCAAATGGTTGTTATTGCTAAATTTACATATTTTAATCAGATTTTACGCGCTTTATACCCCACTCACGCTGTACAAAATCTGAAATAGCTGGCTGAAATGAGATCTTTTATGCGCATTCTTTGTTTTGCCTGCCAGGCGCTAATGTCAGTCAAATCAGGCTTTCCATGAATTTTCGTTCAGGCACTAATTAATCAGCTTTATTTTTGATATATATTTTATTATTTGATTAAATATTTTTTGTAAGATAGAATAGCAGGAGCTTGGAAGTCAAGCAGTCAATTTTTTCACTTAATTAAAAAGGAGCGCGCAATGAAACAAAGTCAAAAAGGATATGCTGATATTGGGGCAGATTTGGATGCAGAAATGAAACCATCGGTGTCTACTGCTCTCGCATCTCATGCTGTTTTTCAGGCTGCAACGGTTTCGGCGCCTGCTCCTGCTAAATATCGTGGATATGCTGATGTTGAGGCAGATTTGGATGCAGCAATGAAACCATCGGTGTCTACTACTCTCGCATCTCATGCTGTTTTTCAGGCTGCAACGGTTTCGGCGCCTGCTCCTGCTAAATATCCTGGATATGCTGATGTTGAGGCAGATTTGGCTTCAGAAATGAAACCATCGGTGTCTACTGCTCTCGCATCTCATGCTGTTTTTCAGGCTGCAACGGTTTCGGCGCCTGCTCCTGCTAAATATCACGGATATTCTGATATCGCGCGTTTAGCGAACCAAAATTCAGGAGTAGGGCCATCGCCTTCCCACTAAAGCTGCGAAACAATATGTTCGAACTCCTCTCTCTTCTGGGAGAGGGGGAGGTATTCCCTTTGAACTTATGCGCTCTCTTTTGTAATATCTCATTGCAATAGGTGTATTTTTTGTAACGATTCACCAAATTAGATTGAGTCATAAACAAAGTCAGGCATCTTTCCTTGAAACAAGAGGGTTAGCGCCTCGGTCATATTAACGCCATGTTTGCGACAGGAGGAGAGATAGCCTCTGATCCGACAAAAGATTAAAGCGCCG
>CANJQG010000012.1 GCA_947476405.1 Thiotrichales bacterium | reverse complement strand
TCTTCGAAGGGCAAGCCTTTTCGATAAAATCCTGAATATCGCGATTGAGCATCATCGTCGATAAATCACCTTCGACCACATGATAAAGCTCGTAGATTCGCCAGAACTGCGATCCCAGAAAATCGTACAATTTATAAGGGATCCGTTTGAACAAAATCGATGGATCGACATCAAAATGCGCTCTGGTTTTATTGTGATTTGCAAATACGGCAAAAGTTCCATCGTAAAGTACCCGATAAAATACAAAGGCCGTCACTGCGATATTGCGAAAGACCTCTGACTCTGTGGAGTAGAGGTCAGGAATCGCCTGTAGACGTCGCAATGCCAGGCATATTGCATCTATCTTCTGATCGAACACACTCATATTGCTCTGATCTTCGACAGGAATCTCGCGTAGCACCTCGTGCAAGACTTTTAGAGACCGCAGAAGCACATCCTGAAACAAACCCAGCTGGCTCGTATGAATAGCCTCATAAAGGCGTCCATATTCATGCTTGCTCAAAAAAACAGGCATGTCTTGATTATTATTATTGTTTTTCATAAATTGACCTCACTCATTATTGCGGCAAAGCTTTTGGGAGCATTGCCATCATTTTTGGGAAGCGGGATTCTGATTTTATACAGCTCCCCGCCGTTGGTTAAAACAAAGGCTTGGCCTTTGGGCAGACTTGTTAAATCGTTTTCGACAATAATTTTTTGACTACTTTCGGTGATCGTATCGGTGTTGTATGTCGTAAACAGATCACCACTGCTGCCATCGGCTTTATCGTTGCTCATGGTAGATGGAGTCACGCTTCGGGCGCGTACTTCCTCAACCGCGTCTGTCATGATTTTCGCCGTTTCATCATTGGCAACACGCATCATGACTTTGGTACCGAAATTTCCCAGGATCATTTCCGGCTTATCCGCATTACCACTGAATACGGCGCCGATATCGTTTTTGGTCTGTGTGTAAGCAGTGACACTGTATCCTGCACCACCAGCCTTATTCAGCAAGGTAATAAACTCATCTCTAACGATTTCAGCAAATTCATCGGCATGGATTTTGAGGGTGTATTCCTGACCCTGATTATCTTTGTACATGCGACCTGCAAGGGATACTAAATCTGAGATTAATGCCTGCCCTACCGCTTCTGCCATTGCTTTATTAACCATCGCATCCAAACCAATGTAGAGGACTTTTTTACGCTTGATCACATTCGCCAGCCTGATCTCTGGCAATCCAAAATTGTAGCTCCAGGAAAACACCTCAGAGGCACTGGTTTTATTGATCTTATCGAAGACCGGCCCTAAAGAGGCTGTAATCTTGCCATAAAACTCATCACCCACATTGGCGGCATGATGCAAATCCGTAATCGTGCTGTGCAGGGCGGTGGCATCACCCTTTGCAGTGACATCTTCAATATAGCGCTGCAAATAAATGTTAATCGCCTGTGAGCGAGGAATCTCAACCACACTGCCATTGTCATCTGTTTTTTTAAATTCTTGAATGACTGCTTCAATTTTTTGTAGATAATGGGGATCGGCTTTGGGAAGAATGCGATCGCAATACGCCAGCAGAGTCTGTTTAGGACGCGCCACATAAAAAGATAAAGTCTTGTAGCACATAGATTCACCCATCTCTAAAATACAGGCTGCGGTGATATTTAAAAATTTCCAGGCAAAGTCCTGGAACTGCTTGCCTTCTCCACTCGCAGAAATTGCACTGGCCACACGAGTTGCGACTTCACTCACATTCGAGAAGGAGGCCAAAGGATTATATTTTGCTGAGACTTGTGGAAAGCCAGGATGCAAGACCATCAAATCCTGCAAGCGTCCTGCTGCCGCGCAGGCCGAATAAATATCTTGCAGAACTTCCAAATCCCCTTTTGGATCAATCACAATCACGGCATCATGATTACGGATATCCTGATTCACTAAGATCGATAATAACCGCGTCTTCCCAACCCGCGTCATACCAAATACCAGCATGTGGCCATTACGGGAGCCTTGACTCAAAGCAATATCTTTTTCATCATTGGCGCCAACACCGTGAAGCCAAGGTTTCCCCCCAATTTCAGATTTCACTGCAGGACGCAACAACCCTGGTTGCAGATAATATTCATTGCCGACCATCGATAATAAATGCAGACGCTGGCGGTGAATCAGCCCCCACTTAAAACCCTTGCCAATAAACAAATCCTTTTGTGAAACCGGCACTTCCTGGGTACTCATGCTAAAAGCACTCAGCTTCAAAAGATTGCGCTGATAGGTGATGACTTCAATCCCTTGAATGATTCTGATATAGGCCAGAGCAAAGCAAAGGCCTCCCAAAATCAATCCTGATTTAAGATCGACTGCTAAGTGCTGGTGCTCAAAAATAATCATGCTGCCCGTTGCAATTCCAAAACCGCCTACTAAAAATTCATAAGGCTCGTGCAGCAAGTTTTCAAAGGCGTTTTGGGACTTAAAAAAATCTCGCAATCCACGGTTTAATTTCGTTATAATAAACATCGCAGAGCCCTCCTAAATATGCCCAAGCACTAAGATCAGTACCAGTGCTGCAATAAAAATACGGATAAAATTAGTCGCCTGAAGACGCCGCTCTTCTGAGCTTTTATGCAGGCCAGAGAGGTGATCGACCCACAGCATCAAGATGAAATAAATTGCTATTAACAGAAAAATGTGAGAAAATATCACCAGTTCTGAATGGCTGTTGATGGTTGCAGAAAGCCCTGCAATCTCACTTTGATGCGCCATCATCAGAGGCGTTCCACAGAAGACTAAGGCTGCTGCAAAGACCACCATCCCAATGGCGAACCAAAAGGCGTATTTATGTTTAAACACAATAAACAGAAGGCTTTTACGAACAGCTTTTCCCGTTTTAATCAGAATCGTTTTCATCATCTCACTCCTCGAATTGAACAAAGGTTAATTAAGTTTGTTTGGGCGGCATTTGTTTTATCACTTAAGTTTTGCTGGATATTGTTCACTTTGTTTTGTGCATTAACCGAAGACCACCAAAAACGCTTTACCGCTGATGAAGCAAGAGGTCGGGCTGGCCTTGGCACCAATAGCTTTATAAATTCATATGAATACCATTTGTACCGTCGGAGAATGGGCCGTGAATTTGAATAATCTTTTTTCATAATTTTCTTTTTCCTTATAGTAAAACTTTGCCTACTGATGCAGCTGCACCAGCGAGCTTTTGGCCTATTCCTTTAGATTTTTCAACGATGCTGGCGTCACCCATCACTCCTTGAATTCCCGCCCCAACAGCTACACCACACCAACTCATCACCGCCAGATAGATAAATGGTGCATATTGATAAAGTTTAGTGAACACGTTGTAGACATACGGAAAATCAGCGCCCATCGAAGTAAGGCTATTAACAAGCCCTGTGCTGGTATCGATACTCATTTCCAGGTAATGAATCAGTTGCTCTAAAAAGGCCATTAGGATCACTGAGCCAATCAGAAAAAAATAAGTGAAGATGACGCTCATTCTGAGATTCCCCGCCAGCATCACCAAAGGCCCTACACTGATTAAAATGGTCAGTAAAACGGCTTGCATAATTTCAACTTGATGCTGAATTTCAACCCGCTGCATTGATGAATCAATCGCCGCAAATCCTTGACCTGCGTCAGCCGCCATATTATTTAACGTCTGCATGATGCCAACGGTATGGAAGGTATCGCTGAAATTATTGCCATTATCAAAGCCGTTATCATTCATATAGTTACCGGACTGATTAGCAAAAGCAGACTGAGAGCCTTTGCTATACAACATCGAATAGGCAATCACATCACTGCTTTGGACTTGCGAGCCGATATTCATGCTGGAGGCCATTTTTTGCAGCCAACTTCCGACTTGATTTACAATCGGTGGAATCCCTAAATGCGGATCACTTGGCTGATGATTTTGTACTGCACTCACCAGCTGAGACTCAAGCCCATAGACTGGATCAGCCCACCACTGCTCGCAGGTTGGAAAGCCCCACTGTGGAGTGGGCATATTCGCTTGCTGTTGATTGAATGACTGATAGGGATAGGGAAAACTGTTGTATGGGAACCCAGGCACTGGAGTGCTTGGATAAAGTGTTTGATAATACAAAGTCTGATAGACGTGAGACCCCACCCAACCTAAATCAGTTGCCCCACCGTAATTGTTTTCAATTTGCTGATAGGTGGAAGGATCAGGATTTTGGTTATTCATCTCGGCTGCAGCTTTGGCAAAGCATTCCGTCTGAAAACGTTTGACGCTTTGACCCAACTGTGGTGACATCTGAGTGGTATCAATTGTCCCCTGAATGGCAGTTACATCTGTATTACAGGGCAAGGATACAATAGCCGCATTAGTCAGACCCGAAAATGCTTCCATAAAAAAAGCCATGAGAGGTGGGACGTCGATAGTCGGATAGCCCTGGCTGCCTAATACCGTGTCATAGGTCGTGCCCGTATTGCCATAGGTTGAAGTTTCCGCATTCACAGAACAGGCAGGCGTATAGCTGATGCTATTCACATTCAAGGGATAGAGCGGAATGACGGCAAACATCATGCCCACAATCCATCCGCCTAACTGCCAATACGCACGCCCTACTGCGACCCGATGCCCGAAAGGGTTTTCCAACAGAGTTCTGATGCCAGACAAGGCAATAAAGAACAGGGGCAAGTAGACGAAGCCAAACGAGTAGAGAATGTTAAAAAAATCATCATATACCTGCACCCCAATCACGGCGCCATATATTTCCAAAGGGCTATTGACCATCATGATGTGATTCTCCTACTGCTGTGGTGTGCTGTTATACACAGCACCGTTGACCATTTCAGGAGCCTGCGCTTTATCTTGGTTGACCAAGGCACCGGCTTGTTGACCGTTTTGAACTTCCAGGATTTTTTGCAATGTGTTGGAAGTGACTTCGGAACGAATGTCATATTCATATTTCAAGTTGCTGATATCGTTTTGAAGATTGGTCAGCACCTGATTGATAGTGTTAATCGCCGCCTGATTGTTCTGGACTTGTTGAGTTTCCATCCCTGCAATGAGCAATTGGCGTAAAAGCAGCGATTCATCAATGAGGTTTTGGAAAGCCACATCCTGAGACATTTTGCTGATCGTGATGTTTTGTTCCTCAGCAGGCATATTGCGGATCGTATCAATCACATCAGGTGTGACATTGAGGCCATAAGAACTGATCGCCGCCAAATCTGCTGCCTGAGGCACAGGTTCATTTTGAACAATATTGGCAATGTTTTGTGCAATATTATTCGGGCAGGTTAAATTATTGGTCGCAGCCGTAGGGCAACCATAGAGAAGCGTTGCCAGCCCCACTCCACCCTGGTTACCAGGTTGTGTTTTTTGTGATGAAATGGATATATTTCCCAATACCAAATTAGCCCATTTACCTGCTGCATCTGGCGTTGCCCAGTATTTTGCAAGTGAACTGTTTGTGGGTGCAGGATCTTGATCATCTAAAGCGCGGGATGTATCAACATCAATGTTATAGCCTGCAACTACCACATCATAAATGACTTCAATCGGCACTTGATTGCCCGTTGTTCCTCCCGAGTTTTCCCCTTGATGGAACCAAGGCACGCCTGCAGCAGCTGGATTGGTTGCCAGATTCTGACTGGCCTGAGTGATATCCACATTCTGCCCTTGGGCATTGGCGGTAGAGTAATTCAGCCAGCCTTGTGAGTCTGAAATCGCAAACCAGTTTTGGCTGGGAGATTTGCCATCCTGTAGACTATTTAAAGTCTGCTGACAGGTCTGCTCGGATAGGGTAAAAGTGTCATACAAGGACTTGAACGCATTCTCTAAAAAGCTATAGCCGGAAGGATCAATCGCTGCAAACTTGGCAAGCCCCATCCCAAACAACATCGATTGGGCATTATTGACAACAGACTGCCCAATGGCCTGCAAATTGTCCTTCAAATCATTGAACCCATTGACCAGCGTGACTGCAGGATTAAATCCATTGCAGGTAAAAATCTGCTGAGCCAGCGCACCGCCAATGGTAATCGATTGCTGATCGGTCACAGGGGGCAGACTAAAATTGGAGCCCCCATCCATCTGGTAGTAATACGATGAGTTGGATGGAATAATATTGAGTGCAAAAGCCGATGAGGCACTCAAGCTCAATAGAACGCCTAAGGCTACTTTTTTTATTTTTTTTGCTTCTTTTGTTTTTTTTATTTTCGTAATCATGATAATAAACCTCTACATTTTGTCTGTTGGTGGAATAGCGATACTGGTAAAAATCAAATTGCCGGTTCCCTGAACGCAGCCCCGATAATGGCGCCATACTTGAAAAACATAATTGCCATTACCGGCCTGGTTATCCTGGGAGCCCACTGGAGTGAGAGAGCCGATGCCCATTTCGCCCAGCTGAACTTGCTTATCGAGGGGATATACTTCTTCCCAAGTCTCATTACTGCCTGAAATGGTGACATTGGAGACCGCGCAGTTAATCCCGCAAGTATCATCCGTGCCTTTCACCACGTGCAAGTAATTGTGATTAGTCACAATGGCTGCGGCATGAAGCGCTGCAAGCACTGATCCCTCATAATTATTCGGCTGATCGATCGTCATGACTCTGGGATACAAGTACCCCCAGTTAGAAAACATCGAAGGCCCCACGTAATAGCCGAATGGATTGTAAGTATTGAGTTGCAAAGCCTCTGCCAATCCCATGCGATCCATCGCAGCGTCTAAATCTGAACTGTAATAAGGCACATAGGGCGTGGTATCTGACTTCAACATCCATGGGGTCTTAATAAACATAAAAGGATTGCCCACGACATCGACTACATAAGTCCGAATTCCTTGATCATTGACCTGTGGCATTGCATTATTTCCTCCATAATTGAGATCATCTCCATAGGTTGCAGAAACTGAGGCACTGCCGCCTGCATGGGCAACCGGATCTACAAAAGTGTTAGCTTCAACCCACGGATCATCACCTGGCTGATCAAAGACCGAAACCACCAAATCAGGCTGATACTCATCCATTTCTAAAGTGGTTTCTACTTGAGGACCGAGCCAAGTCATCTGAAACCAAAGGCAGATACCAATGACCTTCATTTGCGAATAATCGAGATAATGGCTGACTGCATCACCGACAATACCGACGCCGGTAATTGTCGATGGGGGCGCTTCCGCGTAGGCAGCGCTTGTGGCCAATGTTACTGCAATAAAAATACTAAGAATGGCTTTGCGCATTTGCAATCTCCTGAACTGCTCCAGTCATATCGGTATTTCCGTAGACCACATATTTCTGATCGACGACCACTGCTGGAAGTTTTTGGACACCCATCAAAGCAGCTTGATAACTACAGGTCATGACTGTTGAGAGATCTTTATAGTCTTGCTCATTCATAAACTGCTGCATTTCATCGACATAACAAGACGTCACGCCTGCAACTGGATTGGTAAATGGCTCGCTACTCAATGTGAATGCTTGAATGGAGCCAGCCAGTACAGGCAGCGGCAATAAAAGCAACATGGCTTTAGTCAAGAAACGTGCGATCATTTTTCATCTCCTTCGCTTGTTTAGCCTCAAGCCGTTGCGCCATAATTTCTACAGCCTCCAACTCTGAACTTAAATTTTCATCCCGCATGATTGCAGCCAGCTCTGCCCGTTCGTTTTGTTCGGTCATGGATAGCGCTAACATAAAACGCGGCGGGACATTTCTGAACAGGCCTGAATAGCGCTTGCCGATAAGTACGCCCTCGCTGTAAATCCCTGGGAATTTTTGGACGCTTAAGAGCAATGCCTTCATCTCATCACTGAGAGGTTTGAAGGTTTCGATATGAGCGACTTCTTCACGATCAAGAGACAAACAAATCCAGGTTTCGATCATTGATAAAATCTTGCGTGCCCGACCCGAAAAGTCATTAATATTTTGGGTTGCAAAAATCAGCCACACACCGAATTTACGTGCAACTTTAGCCAATAGAACCAGATAAACAATGCCAATCTCTGAACTCAAAAAGATATGGATTTCGTCAAAGACCAGAAAGGTTGGTCGAAATGAGGCTTTGTGTGCCTCCGCAATCGCCATGACCTTTGATAACAGAGAGATGCAACAGATATTCAGCAAATCTCGATTGGACTCTTCCTGCATAAAACCAAAATCTACATGCAGGCAATCAAATTCGCCCAGGGGTTCAGATTCACCGTTGACGAATTGGGCCTTCATGCCTAAGGTGTAGCTAGTGAGATTCCTGCCAAACTCTCTTAATCTGGCCTGCTCAATCGTGTTTGTGGTGTTCTCAGCGATTTCATTAAAGCCTGCTGCGACGTGTTGAACCAGCATTTGCGGCGCACCTGCATCACGGCATTTTTTCATGCTGTGAATGAGAGTCTGCATAATCAACATCATGTCTGAACGGCTGATTTTCTCGTTTTCACGATCATCGCCGCCGGTCACCATAATGCGGGTGGCCAACATCATTTCAGTTAAAATATCCCGATCTTCCTTAGCCTCATCAGCCTCTATAACCAGAGGATCTGCAAGCGCCTTGATTTCCTCTTCAATCTGTTTGGCTTTGGCCTCCAACAGATCCTTTGGATCTTTGATGGCGAGTTTGGCAAGCAATGCCTCCTCACGCTCAACCATTTCCAAAGCTTTGTAAGCCTCTGAATAGGGGTTGAGGACAATGGGATCTTTGCGACTGAATTTAAGCGTTCTGACATTACGGCCATGTTCACTTAAAAATTTAGTCGTCAGATCAAAGGATCCGCCGACCTCAATCGCAATAATTCTGGGATTGGAAACCGCTGACATCGCCAAAATCAGGCTGTTCAGCGAGACCGATTTACCCGACCCCGTTGTCCCACAAATAAACATGTGTGAATTGGACTGCTTGAAATCATTACTCGAATGATCGTAGATAAATGGCTCCCCTCCACGGTTATAGCCAATGACCAGCGGATTCATGCCATCCCCTTTCGAACGACCATAAACAGGCAGAAGACGCGCAATATCATCTGCGTATTTATACGTAGATCGAAAGCTGTTTTTCTTATCAAACGCGTAGCTGAAATTGAAAGGCAGGAATCGCAGATAGACATCTTGAGGGTAGAGTTCTTCTTCAGTTTTGACGGTAGTTAAACCAGAGCTAACCAAAAGCGCCCTGATATTGCGCTCGTTTTCTTCCAGCTCTTCATGCGTTGCAGCACGGATATACAGGGCCTCCGAGCTACGAAATAACATATTACCGTTTGCAACCTCATAAAAAGCGCGTTCGACATTCCGTTTCACTTCTTGAATCACTAACTCCTGACCCACTGCCGCTTTTTTAATGGTATTGAGGTGTTTTTCGACCGCAGTTTTGGATTCGAAGATCAGCTGCATCGTATAAATCGTTCCTGGGGGAAACTTATCGATCAGGGCATAATGGTTTTTACCGCTACCAAATGAGCGTTCACGCGAAATAACGCCGATATCCAATTGATCTTGCAGATCCTGAAACACCATGACCTTGTGCTTGATGCCATCAAATACCCACGCACCCTCTTCATCTTTTACGGTGTCAAAAAACACGTTCTGGGTAAAGTTCCAGCCATGGGGTTTTGTTGTCCCTGGATAGGGATAGGCTTTTAGCAATTCATCTTGATCGCCACCCGTAATTTCAGGCTTGGGATTAAACCAACGCACCAGCCATTCATAAAAATGTTGCCCCTTTAAACGGCGAACATTCATGCCACCCTGACGCAATTGAGTCATCAGGGTTTCAGTGACTACCCGCAGCTCATTTACAACATCCAATTTTTTCTTGGATTTAGACGCTTTGTTGTTCTCATCTTCATAACGACGATAGACGGCTAAACGAATACGGCGGGTGCGCCCCCTAAAATTGAGATCACTCAAAGGATCTCGAAACATGCCTTGTTCACGACCCAACAATTTAAAGTGCCGCGCCATAATTGAGAGGTATTTTTTGGTCAATGGATCATCGGGATCTTTGACGTATTCCTCCAAACGGCGATTCAATGGATCCAAAGTGAGATCATCCTGGATGTAAATTTGCACAATCCATGGGTCTTTATCCTCCAACGGTACGACGCTTTGGAAAACGCCTTTTACGTTTTTATGGATTTCTTCTATCATCTCCTGGGGCTTTGCTTCGGTTGAGATATCTTGAATCTCAAGTAGAGCGCCGCAAGATTTAAAATCTTCCAGAAGTACGATGTTTTCAGCATCAGACCACTCCACCCAGGGCAGATGATCGGAGATTGATTTCCGAGTGTCGTATTGTCTTGCAATATCACTGTTCAGTACTTTATTTGTCATGATTGGTTATCCTCTTAATAATGTTCGTATGGCATGGCAAATTCGGTCTGCGGATACATGAAGAACGAAGTGACATAACCTGGGACTGGTGCTTGGACATTGCTGCCTGTTGTCACCAAATGCGGTGAGACGTAAACGATGATTTGGGGATTAGGCAGTGTTTTAAATTGGCTGTTTAGCGTCATTAAATCTGACGCACCTTGACCCTGATAATCTGCCTGCCCCATAGGTGCGGTACTTCTTGCAGCGGTCAGCCCATCCACAGTGACATTGCTATTTGTTGGGTCAGTGGCATCGGGTGCAGAGAGGCCACTTTCTTTGTAGTAGATTTGTGCCATCGTCATATCCCCTGCCGGTGGGATCGTATTTTTGCCTGGAGTAGTGCAGCCATTCAAAAGCAAGGTTGCTCCTACAGCGACAAGGGTTATTTTTAAAGCTTTAAAGTGATTCATGATTTGTACTCCTTAATCTAAATTGGTGAGGTTTGAATCCAGCTGATGCTTGGATTCATCCATCACTGCATTGGGGTCATATTCGATGGGTATTGTTTTTTGGACATTGAAGATCAGCTTGGTTGGCTCATGATTGGTTGAGGCTGGTAAAAAAATGGCATCAAAAACATCTGAAACTCGCTGCTGGTAATAATTCAACGCTGCTGTACTTCCACCCGCAACCGCTGACCAACCCATCAGTTTTTCTGCAGTGCCGGTGATATTGGTATTTGTTTGGCCTGTCAGCGCATTGGATACTGTTGAGACCTGCTGATTGGCCATCACATTTCCGGCGTTGGATGCAGCACCCAGAATGGTTAAATTTGCTAACACTTGAGGTGCATCGGTGAGATAGAGGCCATTAATACATTGGCTTCCATCAGGTAGCGCGAGATAACCTAAACTGTGACTCGGATAAACCTGCGTCCCATCGCTGTTATTGCTGCTATCTGAATCTTGGGGATAAACCCAGAAATGACCATCGTTAAAGGTATAGGTGATTTTATCGACGTAGAGATTGGCGCATCCCAGCCCCATATTGCCGACTGCATGACCCTGGATAATTGCACCTGCGATTTGGCTTGGAAGCATCTGACTGTTGGTGCCCATTAGATCCTGCCTGCCAATCATGGCTTTAAAAGGCCAGGCTGGCGCAATCAGACGACCTGAAACAGGTACTTCAGCTAATGTGGCTGTCATCATGTAAATGCTGCCTATGGTTGCGCCGTCAGGAATGTTGTACATCGGCTTTAGAGGATTTTGGGTTTGAGGATTCGCATCACTCGGCAATACGGGGGCTGTTGCTTGATTTTGATTGGCATAAATCGCTGACACAGTATTGCCACCAGGGGTAACCCGAGCTACAAAATCCTGACTAATATCGGCAACCGTGCCAATCATTCCGCCAGCTGAATCCATTCCAATGGCTGGGGCTGTGCTGCCATTAATCGCATAACCCGAATTAGCACTGGGTGCAGGTGAATTACTCAAGGCACTTTTTTGATTGCTCAGTTGCGACTGCAGCTCATCTCTCAATTGATCCAATTGATCGGTCAGCGTGCCTTTCACCTGGCTAATTTGTTGGGTTGCTTGCTGTTGATTGGCCGCTTCCAACTGCTCATTTTTTGCAGCCAACACATCGTTGCGTTGCTCTAATCTCTTTTGATTGGCGACTACCGTGTTTAGCACTTCGGTGTTGGTGTCGCCACTTTCCAAATCATAACTGGTGACTGAACTAGAGTTGGTATTTTTAGCTGTGGCTTGAACATTGCCGCCATGGGTGAAGGCAATCAGGCATACAATAAAAGCCCCTACACCGAGGCCAGCCAAGGCCAGCATTAATTTAGGATTCTTCTGTTTCATGATCATGCTCCTAGCGGTAGTCAGGCGCAGCAATCAGCGCGCTGTTAAAGGGTTGGCTTGAGACCAAAAACACCATGGTGCGATCATTCGCAGTCCCTTGAGGGCTCAAGTAAGTGGTTGGGTAAAAAGCCTTTGCCTCCCAATTGCCGATAAAATCTTGAAAGGGATCAAAATTGACGGCCTGTTTATTGGGATTCATCAGTAAAACAGCAGTCACAAAAAGATCACCGTTTCTCCAGCTCACCTCAGGCAAGGCCAGAATATTATTCCCCATAATCAGATGGACAGAGTGGGTGGTGTACATTGGTGTTCTGGCAAAATCAAAATTGCTCGGATCTTGATTGAGTTGAGTCAGCAAACGCTCCGGCCAATACATCTCCGCAACCGCATATTGCAGCATGGAAATATAAGTTGGTCCTGCACTTGCGCCATTACTGGCGGGTGTTGCTGAACTGCTTGTCGATGGATTAGTGACAACACTGACCGCCGTATCATCTCCACCGTTTTGTGCTGAGAGATCCAGATACACAATCTGCCCCGTGGACTTGATCGCCACATAAGTACGGATGGGATCAAAGGGCTGCAATGCTCGGATATACAGGGTACCATCATTATTACTGATGGAAACCTTATCGGATGTCAGGCTGGGATCCAGATTTTTAAACTCTACATCTCCAGGGAAGCTGATTAAGCGTTCTTCACCCACCGGAACGGCAAAGCTAATTGGCGTCCCCTGCCACACAACGTGTTCAGCGCTTGCCGAAGTCAGATTGATTCCAGTCCCTGGCGTGACATCCGCGTAACTACTGACTGCCAGGGATAGACCAAGTGCAATCCCTAAACATATTTTTTTGATTTTTACTTTTTTTGCTTTCATGATTGACCTCTTTTGTTTTTATACGTTTGTTTGAATTCTGGTGGGCTGGGATGCAAAGCCATTGATGACTAAGCCCCAAGGGTTACTGGTAATCGGCAAGTCAGCACGGCTCACCTGCAGCGGATATTGCATAATCACGTCTTTGACGACTTGGTTATCAACCGTCTCAACAATTTCGACATCCAGATTGACCTGCCAAGAACCATTACTAATCGCTGTCACATCATCCGAACTATAGACACCCACCAAAGTCATATAACGCTTCCGCTCCAAGGCATTCTGTTGCTCCTTGGCCGCACAATCTGATTTCAGCCAGCTGATAAAAGATGGACTGAAATAATCTTTATAATTGGCAATCAGTGTTGGATAGTCGGTCGTGCCGTCATTCGTCCAGGTATTGACTGAGCCAAACACCTGGAAAGCAAACTCATAAATATCCTGAGGGGGAATTTGATTCGCTTTCATAAAGACCCCACCCGAAATATCTGGAGGAAGATATAAGGTCAGACGATCTGGTGCACTCCGCCAGCCCCAGAAGAATAGCAGGCTTAAAAGCACCAGCACTCCTATAAATCCAGATAACAGCTTGATCACGATCTGGTATTTGTCTTCCTGCTTCCAGTAGTCAAATACGTTCAATTTTTTGATGTTTTTTATGCTCATTTCACACTTCTCCTTTTTGACCAAATGTTTTGGCCGGATACAAATTTTTTGGACTTTATTTTTAAGGTTTCAAAAACCACCTTTTGGATTTTTAGGAGTAAAAACCCCTGCTGCCTGCCTTCTTTTGCTTGCCCCACCCCTTTTAAAATTGGCTTAATCCCACAGAAGGCAAGGATCAAAAAGGTGAGAAAGAGCACAAACCACATGCCGACAAAGAGGCTCAAAAGAGTGGCAATCACAAAGGCCACTGCAAATAGCATGAAGAAAATTGCTACTGCCTCCTGCACCGTACAGCCAAAAAACGGGCTGTGTTTGTAGGTGAGATGTTTACAACTTGCGCGACTCATGTTTTTTACCCCCTACCCTGTAAACGATTTGATTTGATAGAGGATGTAGAGGAAGGCGCCTGACAGGACAAAAAACACCGCAGCGACAATCCAGCTCACAATCAATTTGCCAAGCTTTTCGTCATCCTCAAACTTCTTGAAGGCGGTATAAGCACCGCCCAGGCAGGCAATACAGATCACAATCGCGAAGAAGATCACGATAAACAGGATCACTTCGCTATCCAGAATATTCTGGAATTCTTGTAAAATACCCGTGCCCGCCTGGGATTGCTCTACTGTTGAGATCGGCAGAGGGGATGTGCCTGCAAAAGCACGTGATGTGAAGCTTCCTGCAATGACCGCCCCCAAAGCCTTTGATTTAAGTTGATTGATTTTTTCTTTCATGTTCATGGTTAGAACTCCTATTGTTTTATTGTTGTTAAACGACTAAAAAGATCCCAAAAAGAATGAAGAGCACTGCAAGCGACACCACCAGCTTGATGAACTTATCGAGGGCAATTTCGTTATCGGCAAAATGGTTATAGCCAATAATCAAACAGCCCAGGAGAAAGGACACCAGCGTAAAGGCAATCAGCGACGAGATAAAAATATGAAAACTATCAAAGGTCGTCCCATTGCTCATTGCAGCATTCGCCGCAGCGGCTTGTTGTGAATTCATTCCAAAGTCCAGCATGGTTATTCACCTCCCAGATAATCACCGCTGATCGGTGCGTAAGTGCGAGGGTCAATCTGTTGCTGATTGATAATCTGCTCGATCCCAGACTGCAGAGCGGTGAGATCTTCCATCACTCCGTTTTGGGTTTGACCATCCGGCCCAGTGAATGCAGTCAGATGCACGCTGGACTTCATATTGTCTGGCTCTTCCATTGCAGCCTCAGCAATCAAGGGTTTTAACTGCTGCAATTGCTGAACCACCTGCACCAGAGTTTGATTCATTTGAGCCTGATCTGCGCTGACATTGATTGAATAACAACCACACACCAGGCAAAGGACTCCTATCTTGGTCATTTTTTTCATTTTTTTCTCCTGTTAGATAAACTTCTTAAGATTGCTGGCACTCACCCTACAGAACACAAAGATCAGTAGTGCAAGGAAAATGACAACGATTAGGGGGTTGATGGGAAAGGGGAAGGCCATATACGCCAGCCCCAGGCAAAACGGCACTCTAAAAAACCAGTCGGACAGATGGTGGTAAACATAAGTTGATTCGCGCCCGCCTTCTGCTGTGCGGATGTAGCGCCCATAAAGACCATCCATAATTCCGAGAATACCCGCTAACACAAAGATAAGGGCTGAACAGAGCACACTCGCAAATTTGACTAAATCAACCTTCAAACTCCATTCAGCTAAGGCCAAAACACCATACCCTGCGTATTGCAGCTCATTCCAAATCGATGTAAATGCATATCCACCACTAAAATTCATGCTCAACTGCGGAATGTAGGATTCCAACCATGAGAGTAGATTGGCAGCGTGGGGGCTCCTCACTTCCATACCCGCCATGAAGTTCATATGTACGATGAATAGCTCACCTAATGCATCAGCAAAGCCGAGTCTCCAGGCGTAATACATGCTGACACCCAAGGTTGAAATAAAGCCGATAATGAACCCACCCATGATCCAGATGGTGCTTTTGATGAGCATGCTTTTATTACGCTTGATATCGCGCTGCGCTTTGCCCATATTGCTTTTACTATTCTTGCTATCACTCATTGCGTAATCCATCCATTTTCGATTAAGAAGGGATAGTGGGCAGTGCCAATAAAAGTACTCAGCCCCGCAAAATTGGCAGGTGCCAGCTCCAATCCCGTCTGCTTTTCCATGCTTTTAATGAAATTCACTGAAGTCACATTTACGATGTAGCCAAACGCATCAATTGATTTGAGATAGGCCGCATTGGCGCTTAGCCATTTGATTGACTGTGCATCTCCACCGATTAAAAAGATCGGCATGGGTATCTTGATTTCGACTTTGTGCTTGGTCACCACGCCAGGGGAAAACTCTTTTTGGGGTTGGGGTAGTAATAAACTGTTCATATCGATCTCCTCATTTTGTAAATTAAGTGATTGCGCTGCAGCCTCTAAAGTTTGCTGATTGGGTAAAAGACTCATATCGACATACTGTGATAATGGCGTGCCGCCTAAATCTTGAACCACGATGAGATCAGCATGGGCTATGCCTCCCATTCCCAATAATCCTAAAGTGAATACTGTTTTCATAGCTGCCCCCTAAAACTTACTTAAGTTGACGATATGGCTCTGACCATTACGGACAAGGTACATCGCAGGGGTTTGGGAAATATTTTGATCGTTGCTGAAATTCAAATTCAGCGTGACAGCCCCACTACTCACCATGGATTGAGGGATATTATTTGCTTTGGCCCAGGCCACTACCTGATCCTGGGTGAGTCCATCACCTAGAAAATAAACGTTCACTTGAACGCCAGCATTTTGCTTCATCAACTTCAATAAGTCTGAAGTGATCTGCACGGTGTCATCCGTTGGATGCACGTAAAACATCAGGCGATCGCCAGGCACCAATTGCATCGGTGCGTTTTTGTAGGGCGAGAATTGTGACACATCAAAGGGACGTACTGCTTGCAAACTATACTGCGCTGCCATTTGCTTCATCGCATCGTCATAGGACTTTTGATAAGACAGCTCTTTGGCATATTTCACTGCATCCTGAAATGCTGATAATTGTGCAAAATGCGCACGCTCTGCATCAGTCCTGGCATTCAATCCCAATACATCCACTGGAGTGACCAGAACATCATCTTTGCCATAATAAACACCAGAGCGATTCTGCATTAGGAAAACATACCGAGTCTCTTCATCCTGACTTAAGCCCCACACTAATGCTTGATGGACTTCAGCTGGCGTCAGCTGGGCTTTTGAAGCATCTTGATCCGGCGTAATATCGTCTTCAAAGATGGGAAAACGGAATGCGTAATCTGCATTGTTGTTCATGGCTGTGGCCTGTGCACTATCTTCCGTTCCTGGCTGGTACTTCCATCCGGCTTGATCAGCATGGACCACACCAACCACACCAGATGAGAGCATCATGGATATTGCGCCTGCCAGCACGATTCTTTTGCTTTTGTTATTTTGTAGTGTTTTCATTATTTTCATCACTCAAATTTCTAACGGCTACGCCGTCAATATGTAAGTTTTGCCCATCTGTCTGACTCTCCAAGACTTGGACTTTTTGAGTCAATACCTGGTTGTGCTCTTGAAGATGGCCCATGTGATTAGCGGTTAATGCCGTTGCCGCCAACACCAAAAGTGCGATAAAGAATCCCATGATTATTCTCCCTGACCTGCAGCAGTGTTATTGCCTGCTTTGACCAATTGGTCTTTCGCATTTTGGAAAACTGCATATTGGGAGGCATAATCAGCACTGGTTAATGTCCAGCCCGCTAACGATTCACCCACTGATAAGGGCGTGAGGAGATTATTATAACTCACTGTCACCACATTCTGACCACTGACGCTATCAATAAACTGCACCGTAAAAGGCAGATTGGATGGATCGATATAACCGCCTGGCTGACTCAGCTGCTGGATATTGGAAAGTTGCCCTTTCATATCGGTGAGCTGCGAAGCCAACGCCTGAGAAGAGGACTGGATCGTTTGATCAACATTGTCGCTCGATTCCGAAATCATTCCCTTGACCTGAAATAAAACAGAATTGAGCTGAGTCTTGATGCCTTTTATTTCTTTGACACTGCTGTCTGCTCCATTCGTATTCAGCGCATCTTGAATGGACTGCAATTGAGCGGAGATTGAATTCAATTGACCCGCACCCTCCAACGCAGCAGATGGAGGGGGTGTCGCTATCGATGAAATAGCGGATGCAGGCTGCGGATTTTCTGCTGTGATCACACTACCCTCGCTCACAGTGCTACCATTATTGTTATTGTAGGTGCTACTGCTTGCAGATACCCCACCTGATGCAGCAGCAGTCGGAGTGGTATTATTGCTCGTAGTGATTTTATAGCCATCGGCCTGATTAGCCTGGCTCGTGTTTTCAGCTTGATTGGCCGCAGCCACGCTCGCATTTTGATTGGCTGGCTTACCACTTGGTACAACCATCACAATCGCTGTCGCAACGGCGACAGCACAAGCACCTACCATGAGGTGCTTTCGACTCACCTTCAGCTGTTTTTTTAGCGAAGGTGAATTCTTGGTCTCTTGATTTTTTTCTGCATCAAGAATATCTGGGATAACGTCATTTTGCATGATTGGCTCCATTTAGCTGTTAATTGAAATTGAAGAAGTGGGTAATGCGGCTGGATACAGCGCATTTTTAATATCTGGGTTTAAATCAAAATTGACCAGACGGTGCAAAGGATCAACAACCAGAATAAAAACATCCTGACCCATCAACACGGTCAAAGCATCTTTGATTGGGAGTGGACCCAAGGTACGCACTGAATACGGCAAAGGCTTTGTTAATGTCTGCTCGACTGCAGCAGATTGATCCTGGCTTGGCACTAAGGCATATCCTGAATATTGCAGCACCTGATTCAAGGCATCCCCAATGGTTTGCACATTGGGATTGAACTTAAACGTGGCAACTGTTAATAATGGATTCACCTGATCAGGCTTTGCCACATTGACCGTTGTTATATAACGTCCCACTTGAGAAACACTTGAGGTTGAATGTGCTTCAATGGGAGCAGCCTCAGGTTGTGCAATTCCCTGATGGGTTGCACAACCTGCCAACATTAATGTTACGATAGGCAACACTAACATTGATTTTGTAAATTTAATTTTATCATTCATAACAATCTTCCTTTTTAATTAAAACTGGCTTATTTGCCGATGCGTTAATTTGAACATAAAGTTTAAAATATTCATAGGAGGTCGAAATGAGGCAAGATTCTTTCCCCTTAATGTGCCTTTATAAATTTAATGCAAATTAATCTCTACAGTTTAAATAATTTTAAATATCGCAAATCATTTATTATGTTTAATCTGTAAAATTAATTTTGTTACAGATTTGTTTCAGCCAATAAAACATGACTAATCAATATATAAAACCCATAAATAAGCATGATAAACTTCAGACAATACAAATTTATAAGACGTTAAAATCTTGCAATAATTACACTTTTATGTTAAATTACGAATTCATTAACGAAAATGGTACGGCTTTTCATGAAGACAAATTTGCAAGTCTTATTAAAAAATGAGATAGAAACAATAGAGGGTATAAACCCAAAACTTGCACGCATATTAAAAAGTATTTCTAAAAAAGAAAATGAAGGAACAATTATTAAATCAGAATTCTCTTTTGGCGAAAGTATCTTTGAAAAGGGCAGCACCAGATTAAGTGACTCCCCAGAGGACATCGGTTTTTTACTCATTGTTGACCGAGGCGCTGAAGTCTTTATTGAAGGAAAGAAGCAAACAACCCCCATTGCAGCCCTCCAGACAGGCCAAATTTTTTCACTCAATAATGAGTACCACTTATCCCCGCTGCCGCCTCAGCTACTCAATATGACAGCAGGGGCACGGTCTATTTTCTTATACCCAATCATTTCCAATTTTGAAAGACACAATAAGATGTTCCGCTATTATAACTTTGATCACGCTATTCCAGCCCCTCACCTGACATCCAATCAATGGCATATGTTTAAGGGAATTGCAGAGGCAAACAATTCTTCATGGAGAACGACCATTTTATTTTTTGGCAATGAATGGCTCAATGGCGACACGGTCGAACACCATCAACTACGGGATTATCTGCGCGATTCTAATGTGCCGAATACAAGCTTCTATCCCAAAAAGATGGCTTTTGAATTACTTGTTTCCCAGGCTATTGATCAACTCAATTTCAAGCCAGATCCATTTTTAGCGGATAATCTCAAACATGTCTTCGCGATTGCCAATCACTTTTTACCAGGTCATGTTTTCGCCGATGATGAGCAGTTCGCGCCCATTAAAATGATTCAGGATGCTTTTATGGAGCAATACAAACTCAGCTATGCGCCTAATATCCTTATACCAGGCTATGCCACAGATGAACGCGTATGCTATCACTCTATTCAAGATTCCATGATGATTGAATACGCCCCGCAGCAGAGGAAAAAATCATCCCACCTCACTCAACTGCGTGAGTTAGCCCGTGTATTTGAGCAAACTAAAAACTTTTTTGAAAAAAATTATCAGCCTGAGTTGGCTGAGTTTTTTGATACAAAACTTGAAATCTTCCACCCTCACGGTACAGCGGATATTTCGGTTGCACCAGATTGTCAGATTCTTCATTCAGATCCAGTTCTACAAAAACAGGTAACGGCATCTAATAAGCGTTTTGCTAAAAAAAGCCACTTTACCAGTCAGGGCTGCATCTCTATCTGCCGGAAACAAGCATAAACTAACCTTCCCTCAACAACAATAAAAACAAAAGGATTCGCAAATTGGACCCCATCATTTCCAGCCCTACGGCTGCCACCGAACAACGAACCGTTTTTTGGAAAAATATCAGAAACAGAGTTAAAAAAGTAAATCCGATTCTTACCAAAATCATTGATGATCTCAGCCCAGATACTTTGCCTTTAACCCTTGAAAAATATAACTATGGTGCGATTATTGCAGAAGGTGCTCGAGGTGGTAGCTTCCCCACCTTTTTGGTGCTTGACAAAAGCTGCGAAGTCTTCTTTGAATATGCCACACACTTAATGATGTTCCGCCTGATTAAGGCGGGTGAAATGGGCATTGGCAATATGGCGCCTCACGCTCCTGACTGGCAAAACTCCTTGTGGAAACTCTCTTCCGGCGGCCAAAATGTTTTCTTGCCTGCCAAAATTTCCGACTATGATAAGCACAAAAAAATTCAAGATCACTTTGGGTTTAAGGTTGAACACCCATTGCTGCTGGATGATCAACGCCATACATTCAATCTCATCGCTAATAGTGCAAAAGTCGAAGATCAATGGCAAAGCGAGATTTTGGTATTTGATGAGTGCTGGCTGCAACACAAAGACGATCCTGCCTGGGACCAATTTTATCATTATCTGCTCCAGGAAGAACTCCGCCATCACGGACGTATTTCGGAAAGCCATATTTTTTACCTGATGACAGGGATTCTTCAGGCTGAAAGAGACCTCAAATTAACCATAAGTCAATTATCAGAAATGACGCAGCTCATCATGATGATGCTCAATGTCACTCCAGGATTCATTGCTCTGACCGATGAAAGCGTCATGCCGGTCAAACTCATCCAAAACGCATTTACTGAACATTACAATCTAAAAAATTATATGCCTACTATCATGGGGCCTGGTTATTTGCGGGATACAGATCACCTCAGACAGGCTATATATTTTGCTTTGAACCACCAGTGTTTTTTTCAATTTGCACCACGAGAGAATGGGTCAGAAAGTCATGCCAATGCATTTTTTACATTTTACCGCGTTTTTGTAAAGCTGCTTCATCTTATCCAAACCAAAGACTATCTGCATACGGACAACCTTATTTACCAAAAAATAAACAGCACTGAGTTCAACTTTTACCACCCTAAAAGCGAGGGATATAGAGGCTTTAAGCCTACTACTGAAATTCCTTTACAGGATAGGGTGTTTGCTGAAGCACAGGAGCATGGCTTACAATTTCCAGCTAAAAGTCATTTTTTTTATGGGTGTGTACAAATCAAAAAAATACCACCACCAAAAATTGATTCACATCCTTAATCAAATGGATAACTAATGAATACCTGGACTTTATGACAAAAAAATGGTAAGATTAATAACGTAAATAAACAACAGGAGCATGTTATGAAAAACGATAAAGAAGATAAATCATTAGAAGCAATAAGCAACAGACTCAAAGAATTGGTTGAGAGATCGCATGAGACCCTTAAAAAACTTAAGGGTAAGCTTAATCAAAATGATTTAGAAAAAGCACACTTAATTAAAAAATAAAAAAGCGACCTCCTTGACTCTGCCTCAAGAGTGCAGTCAATAGATCAATACTGACTACTTTAACTAGCAAATTTCTGCTGGGTTAAAGACCATATTGCGTCCTTAGAGGTTGGAATACAGTGATGAATCGCCGTAGACCCTTGCCATACTACGTAAAATCCAAGTGTCGGAATAAGAAAATTTTTGGTTATTGTCTTATTGGAAGTTAATGAGCTTAAAGGAAATGTCTCTTGAGGCAGCATTTTGACAAACCAATCTGCTGAGGACGAAATCGGGTAGCAAAAAAAAGTGCTTTTTGATTGATTAAAAGATAATGCTCCGATCTCTGAATCATAATTAAAGCCAGGATGTTGCCCAACTGCTGGATCTGGAGCAATTGCATTAAGGGTTAAGCATTTCCAGGGTATCCAAAAAATTGCTATTATGATGAGAATGGCAAATAAATTCCGTGCAATTTTTTTGAAACTTTTGGCAATCATTTTGTGTGCACCTCATTTTTTTTCTGATTATAATTTGTTTTTCTTACCGATACAAGCTGTTTTGCAGATATGTCACAGGCCCCACCAAAGCTGTGCTATAATAACCCTACGGGCTAGGAGCGGACTGAGTCATCATGAACTTAATAAAACAACTTATCAAGAAGGAAATTTTAACTATAGCTCATAAAATGCTACAGGACGGCATCAGCATTGAAAAAATAAAGGCCTATACAGGTGTTGATTTAAGTAAAGAATAGGTATTTTAAACCCAAACAACCTCAGAGTAATAATTGACTAAAATCTATAATCTGTGAGAAATACTGACTCTCCAGAAGCTCGTCGCTCACACCATTTACATGAATCAACACAGGACGTCGAGAGGTATAACGAGGAAGCCTGAGGCGCTTTAGTTTCTCTTCCATTTCACCGATAATTTTTACCCCAATTGGATGTTTAGAAAACTTGACCTCGCAAGCATAAACGCTGTCCATACGGGTTTGAATCAGATAGTCTATTTGACAGGCTTCTTGCCGTACTGTTTTATTTTGGAAAAACGGATTGTCGTAAATAATGTCATCAGGACGAAGATTTAACAGGGGAAAAATAGCTGCGCGATTGCTTAAAACCAGGTTTTCAAATTGCAAGCCCATGATGGCCTCCCACCCAGGCAAGCTCAATAAGCTTTGCTGATCAAAATGCCCACGCTCAATTTTTTCTTTGAGAGGGACAATATATTTGAGATAAAAGTTGACGTAATTGTCCGAAACGCGGTAATGGCTCAACTTAGAAGCTTTCTGGCTGGCTGGGCTCCAAGTAAAGTCACGCTTCAAAAATCCTGACTGAATCAGATCATCCAAGTATCCGCTGAACGCACCACTTTTTTCTATCTTCAGCGCATCACAGATACGATTGATTTCATGATGCCCCTTGATAATAGCTTCCAAAATTCGCGTGTACATTTCGCTACGCTTGGCAAAAATATCTGTAAAAATATGATCAAACTCGTTGAATAGGAACCCGCCAGGACTAAAGCACAGATTTTTGATATTCTCTTCTGCTGACAAAGACGGCTGGATTTCCTCCAGATATTTTGGGATACCCCCAGTAACCGCAAGGATTTTGAGCTTTTCATAGGCCGAAATTTTTTGACTTTGCCGCCCCCAAAATGAATTACAATCAACCAGCGGCAACTCACCTAATTTTAAAGTCAGTGAAACGCGCCCCACAAAACCCGTGCTACTCAGAATATTTTTTTCAATCCAACTTGAGACAGAACCGCATAAAACCAGAATAAGCTGCGTGTTTTTTTTAAACTCCAAATCCCATGCATTTTTTAACTTACCCAGAAACTGCGGGTCCTTTGAACCCATCCAAGAAATTTCATCTAAAAAGATGATCACGCGCCGTGTTCGCGTACGATTGGCCAAACGCAAAAAGAGATCGTTCCAGTCATCATCCTTAAATGCAGGCTCACCCAGCGCCTTCCCCAATTGCCAACCAAACTCACGAAGCTGCTCTTTCATCGTTGTTTGCGGTGTCGGCGGGAGCCCTGAAAAGGTATAAACTTGATGTGAGCCACCAAATTCTTGAATCAAACGACTCTTGCCAATACGGCGCCTACCCGTCACCACCACCAAGCTGGCTGTTTGCTTCTGTAGCAGTAAATTCAACTGTTCCAGCTCTCTTTTTCGACCCACAAAATTATTTGCCATGCTCAATTTGTCTGTTTGGTGTAATGAATAGTAGCTTACACTTTTATCACCAGAAGTGCAAATGTCGATTTGGTGATAAATAATTTACAAGATCTCATTACACCAAATCGACATTTTATGCCATTTTGCATACAAATTTTAAATGAAAATGAAATCTGAAAATATCTTGTCGTGAGAAAACAAGCCTGGCTGTGAGCTTCAACCACCAATGTTTCTTTCAATTTGCGCCTCGCAAAAATGGGTCAGAAAGCCATGCCAGCGAATTTTTTATGTTTTACCGTGTTTTTCAGAAAATAAATAGCACTGAATTTGGCCCCATACACTCAATTGACATTTTTAATCTTTGAGCGCAGCATAACAACACATTAAAATACTTAAATCAAGGATCATCTGCTATGCTGGAATCTATTAATTCATCAGAAGAACATCAAGAGCCAGCAGGGATAACATCCACAGAACATTTTTCAGCGTTTGACGACCCACTGGTTAAGGGCCTGCAAGAGGGTGCAGGAATAGCATTTACTTGGGGCGGTGAAATCATTAAATCTGGCGGGCCGGAAGTAGAAGCTTTTGGCAATGGTATTAGCGCCGTTCCAACACTACTCTTTGGCATTGCAAAACATATCGATCAAGGAAGCAGTCCCTGGGAGGCTGGAGTTGATATCGGAGTAGATCTTGCTCTGGGCGCACAACCAATTCCGGTTCAGGTAGCGCTTAAAGTGAGTCAAGCTGCCAATTCCGTAGCTGAGTTACGTCCAGAATACCTTGCTCGATTTGAAGGAATAGATAAATTTGAACCGCAAGATGCATCCGAACGGTTTGAAGAACAACGTTTTATAGAAGGATTGGCAGCCCCAGATAGAATGATTGCAGGAGCCAAAGGAGCATTACAGCATCCCAAAGAAACGCTGGGAAAGCTAAATAAAGAATTAAAAGAGTATCCATTAGAGGGGCTTCTTGGCCCCGTCATTCCATTAGTAATAGAAAAACTTAGACGCGACATTGCTAAACTTCCCACAGTGCCCTCAGATACGCCACGAATGAGCGAGTCGTCGCCATCTACAACAGATACTTTAATGGCCTTATTACCGCAGGACTCAACATCTGATTCATCTGTGGCACCCCCACCACAACATGATTCAGAACCAGTTGATACAGGTGATCATAAGCACCCCATGGTTCACTCAATGTATCACCCACCAAAAGAGAGCACTTCAAAGGAAGAAATAAAAGTCTCTCCCCATATCAAAGTGACTTCAGATGGTTTTCAAGCAGGCGTCCAAGTAACAGGAAATAAATTTGGCCCTGTGGACGTAGGATTTAGATTTACTGATATGGATAATATTATCTCAGATCTTGGCAACAGATGGCTTGGAAAATATGCTGGCGAATCCACACTTGGTTCTGTAAAAACTGTAATTAATGGAGAGGCATGTACACTGCTGATTCAGCCAACAGGAGGGCTCTGGGGGAGAGCATTCATTACAGACATTAAGATGGTTGTTCGACATGATAAAACAGGAACAAAATCGAGGGAAGTAAAATTTGAGCTTCCAGTATCAGGGCTGCCGACTCCATGGGGAGGGAAAGGCTTAAGTGATGAAAGAAATAAAGCGGCAATTCAGGAAGGTGCTGAAAAAGCTGTTGCCTCGCTCATAAAAAAATGCCCTGAACTTTCATCCCGCACGTATGATTGTGCATTAATCATGTTACCTCACGAAGATATACCTACAAGTACAGAGGGTGCAGCCGATATGGCCTCAGAAGCCCCTCAAGAAACTACTGAAGCTCATGCAACTGCCACAGAGACCGAGTCATCTCGACTAGAAGAGACTCAAAAAGTGGAAGAGGATGCAGAGGAATTAAAACAACACCGCCAGCGCGAAGTTGCGCGCACTCAAGACCATATTCTTGGAGTAAAATCTGCACAGCTAATCGCGGATCTTATTTTCGATGTTGCTGTGCCCAGGCTGTTGAGTAAAGAAAAACAAAAAAGTGGCGCAGACCTTATACAATCGACAAGACAAGCCATCACGCATGGATTGATGTTAGGGGAGCATTTGCTCACAGAAAGGCTGCCTGTGATGGCGGAAGCATCCGATGCCTCACCGGGATTTTTTGCAGAGCATCAACCAGATTATCTTACAGCACGGATTTCTTTTGCAGGAATGCAACTCGCAATTGAATTGTTAATTAAGATATTTGGTGAAAATAAGATTTTCAGCGGATTAAAAAAGGTGACTCAGGGCGCGACTGCCGTATTGGATATGTATGCGCTAGCAAGTGCTACCTGTAGTTTGTTATCAGGCGTGGGCTTGATGCCATTGCTCAGTCTCGCATCTCGTGTACCGTTATTGACTCCGTGGTTACTTGATGCGCCCAACAAAGCGGCACCTGAGATTGTCTCAACCAATCCTGTTAGATTGTTTTTAGGTCATTTTTTCGAGAATTTAAATGGTAGCTCGATTAATCGATATGCCGTTGTGCATGGCGGTACAATGCTGAGCATTTTAATCCGTTTTTTATCCACAGAAACAAGCTCTGCATCAACGTTACTGAGTATTGGCAAACGCTGTTTGAGTGAGATTATTGCCCCTCTTATATTTGCTTATCACGCAGGACAAGTGATTGTTTCACTGCCAGAAATTTCACGCCTGAGAAGACTTGGTAATATTTTACTTGCAAGGGGTATTTATATTGATTTGGAATCTGCTCTTCCAGAAAACAGAAAACAATTATTTTTTGAAACATGGCTTCTAATCAAGCACCAGTCAGGTGATTTGACGATTTCCCCTCCCAAAGAAGAGGAGGACAGCCTATTGAAGGCAATTTCTTTTTATACGAATGAAGATGTGGAAGCTTTAAAAGAGTTGATAAAAGCAAGTGCCATAAGGGAAAAAAATGCATGCATCACCTTGGAAAGAGCACTGCACAGAGCCATCGTCATAATAGATGAAGCACATCATGTGATCTATCCAGCAGGCCCTATTAACGATACTGATCTGTTAGAGGATCCTATCGTTGTTTGTTGCCATCCGAAGGATGGCTACAGCACCGTATTGATGCACGGAGAGGCCTATTTTGAAGCAGCCAATAGCAAACACCTTATAAAAGAACAAATGGATCTTGCCGCCTCAGATACAACGTATAGGCACCATATGCAATCACGTCAACAAGAGATTGCTACGATAAAAAGTGTGCCACCCCTTGATGATTCGTTTTGGGATAGACAAAGACGTAGAGAACAATTATGCGATGTGATAGAGGCGAGCCTGCAGTCTATATCTACACCAGCAGTGAGAGTTGATCCAAGAGAAGCAGGCAGTGAAGATAACATGAATCAAGCAGCGATGGGGTTACTGAGTTCTGAATCTTCAACCAGTCAAGCACTGTTGCAGGACCTCTCATTGTGGATGAAAGGCCACCTACAAAGCGAAGACATTCATCAAGCACCATCGTATTAGCTGACAACTTTTTAATCACAAAAGGAGAATGGTATGCCAAGAACAATATTTCAAGCAGCAGAAGATAACGCATGTCCGGAGTTGGGAAGAATACTCCAGGGCATTAAACAGAGAGGTGAAAAAGCTAAAGCTGCAGGAGAGCCGACAAGGGGCGCACCCGAAGTAGATGAGCAATATGTTGACTCAAGGTCGTGTGGCCCCACACCAGTCAAAGTAGCATTGACTGCAAAAAAAGGGATAGGTTGGGCTGGAATTGCTTTAGGGGCATTAGGCGTTGTTTGTGTTATAGGAACAGGTGGCGTAGCCTTAATCCCCGGACTTATTGGTGCAGGCGTTTGGACCGGTGGCTCCAGCATTGTTGCCTTTGCTGGCAATGATACCCTAGCTCCACTTGCACATAATCAAACAGGCTGGACGGCGCTGCATTTTGCAGCGTCTACTGGCTCTTTTAAAGCAGCGAAAGAATTGATTTGGGCGGGTGCCAGCACAACGATTAGATCTGATGAAGGGCATACTTTTCTCGCTCTTGCAGAGTCTTTACACGAATATGATATCAGAGGGGGCTATAGAAATTTTGCAGACAAATGCAGGGCAGAAATAGCGCGTTTTGCTACTCACAAAGAAGAAATTAATAGGGCACAAGCAGCAGAGAATGCAATTAGGGCTAAGCAGATAGCAGATCAAGCAGAATATGCCCGACAACTTAATCAATTAATGCAAAT
The DNA here is from genome assembly GCA_947476405.1 of Thiotrichales bacterium. Lineage (GTDB taxonomy): Bacteria > Pseudomonadota > Gammaproteobacteria > Francisellales > CACEW01 > JAJZUD01. The sequence continues at coordinate 14,262 of CANJQG010000012.1, read as the reverse complement.
AATACAGGAGCGGGATGCGGGAATCACAGAGAGAGACTCGCGGATAGCAGCACTTGAAGCAGTGCAACTCAGAGGAGAAAAGCTTACCGTTAGATTACACGAAGAATTATTGCAATTAAGACTAGAGCAAACGGCTGATAAATCTGAAATCACAGTGTTGCGATCAAAAGTAGACGGATTTTGTCAAATAGTCAGACAGAGACAGGCAGAGGCAGCGAGGACTACGAGTGTGCCTATGGTTGAAACGACTGCAGCTCAGTTTGTTACGGTAGATTCTTTTAGAAGACCAGCAGCTAATGCCGGGATTTCAGGCCATGCACCTAAAGAAGCCACTTTATAAAGCCTGGCGCTACGGAGCGCTAGATAACTCCGGAGATGTGTGGGTTATATGCAAGAAAGCACATGCTCTGGAGCCTTGCGTTGCAAGTTAGATTATAGTGCAACCTGTCTATAACTCAACATAATCGTTATTATACGAGACAAAAAAAATCAGACAGTATCAAAAAATTCAAGTCCACTCCAGCCCAAAAGATACCTTTTTAAGTTTCTTTTGGAAGTCTAAATTTGGCAGATTTAATGAGGTGTTGATAATTTTCAGACAGACGGTTTCAGCATAGAGTTGTAATGAAGCACATGCAGCTTCAGAAACAACACCGTTAGCTCCAGCATGAATTAATTTGCTCCTAATATCATAAAGCTTTTTAATTTCACAAAAAACATCCTCTCTAAACTCCACATCTGCAACAATTGCAGCAATATTTCTTGCCAATATGTCAGTTACAGGGCCTTGCTTGCCTTCGTCTGCCAATAAAGCTTCCAGCGCTGTAAAAAAGAAAAGAAATCTAAGAGACCAGTCATCTGATTGCCTCGCTTTTGTCATCCAGCTTAACGCCTTTTTTAATGGTGCATTAATGGTTTTATCTGGGGCATTAAAAATTGCATCACAAACATTATAAAAGTCATCATTTGCAAGCGCGTCTATAACATGTTGATTGACTTCATATATCGGGTGGTTTGTAAAAATAACACCATTATTATTTTTACCACCCTCTATTATTATTGATTTTCTTTTCCTTTCTCGTTGTTGAAAAGACAATGGGTCAAGGCTGTTTATATAGGGAAAATGGCCAAAAGTCATCTTATGTTTGAATAGATAGAACCGCAGTAATGAAAGGGCAACTTCAATATTAGTTTGAGCGAATCTATCTGCCGCTCCAAAGCTACACTTCATAGAAATAATAAAGCACTGCTCTGACAGAGGGAATAACAATGGATCGAGTTCATTGTGGCCGCCAGGCTGCGATGTCTGATCGATCACAATATTTGCATCTTCTAATGCTTCGGGAAATTTTGATTTCAAATCTTTAGTTAGCTTACATGTAATGGGGCCAATACTAAACTCAGATACGCCATTTAACCGAATCGCATAATTAGAGGCAATGTAATGTATGTTTTTACAGCTAAGCTCTTCTAAGCTTTTAAGTACTTGACCTGACATATCTTGGCCTGTAACTTTTTGAACCATGACATTATTTTCTAAAATTGAGACAATTTCCTTATCAGTGATTATATCTCTACCATGCTTTGTATGAATTATTTTTATGCAAACATCTTGCAGGTTTTTTAATTCCGCACCTTCAATAAAATACAAGCCATTAATCCCAAAGTATGATATTCGTTGATTTTCCCTTTTTATCCTCAAAAACTCTTCCTGAGAGACATAACATGTTTGGGCATGGCTTAAAAAAGCCTTAACTTCTTGTTGCATAGATTTTTCCCTTAAAATCATAGTTGCCTTTATTTTATATGAGAAAAAACGCAGTCACAAGCCATTTTATGCGTGCTATGGCCGAGATCCCCTAATAGAAATTTTACTATGCGTCAGGCAGTAAAAATTTCCGAGAAATTTTTACATTGTTCAATAAGACACGTAAATGATCAATGTGTTTCTGAGAAGGTGAAAAATTAATCTTTTTTAAGGTGAATGATGCTTCACCAACAAAATTTTCCACCATTGGAAATATGGCATGCGTCATAAAAAAAGAACATGCTTTAGAAAAATATGTGAAGGTGCCCTCTTGCCTTTCAGCCCTCTGATTATAAATACTTGGGCATTTTGGCCTTAATTGAATAGGGCCTTGTTTTTGATTAATTTTTAGCGCATAAATTGAAAATGGCTCATTTGGCAATCTAGTTGAAAAAATAATAGGAGAGTCATACGCGATTTCTTTATCAAGCTCAAGAGCGAAAAAAATCGCAATTAGTGGATTATATGACCAATCCAAGATGCTTGTGGGGTCTGCATAATGCTGAGGATAGGTCTCATCTAGGCCTGTAATATCTTCAAATATGGGCTGATGGTGCACTCTATCTGCTAGTATGTATTTCATAAGAGAGGGTAGATAGCTATTAAAAAAATGAACAAAAGTACTTTTTTGAGCCCAATAGTCTTTTCCCCCGTAAGCGGCATACTGGTCAAGAAAATTTTTCTCTTCTTCACTTATTTTCGTTGGGTTATCTTCTGAATATTTGTGCCTATAATAGTTATATTGAATAAGAAAAATAAGCCACTTACAAAGAGGAGAAAATCCATAAAGTTGGCTGGGATTACTTATAGGTGGCCCCCAGAACTGCCCATTAATACAACTCAAAACCTCTGGACTATGAATCCATTGAGTGATAATTAGATTTTTCGAGACAGGAAATAACTGCTCTCTTTGATCACGAATGGCTTCTCTAAACGCGCTAGGGGTTAGACTCCAGCTTGCCTTCGCCTGTCCTCTAAAAACAAAACCCTCTTTTTTTAGGCTTATCAATGTGTCAATTAAATTATCAGGCGAATGGATCTCAATGCATTGCATTTTTGTAGCATTATTAGATGCTCTCATAATTTAAAGTAATCCCTCGCCAGCATGATCTTCAAAATGATTCACATCTTCATAATACTCAAAAAGTGTCTTAGGCGTCTGCCCCGTCACAGCGATCAATTTTTCAAATCTTTTACCATTTTGAAGACCAGAGGTGATAAAGCCACGACGTAGGCTGTGGCCGGCATGGGATTAAACCCTCTTCCCTCGCACCACCGCCAAAAAATTTTGATAGCACTTTCATAGCAACGAAGGGTATTTTGGGCAAGCGAGCGGATAATGCACTCAAAGCATAGGCATCTAACTCAGGATCCTGCACATATTGGAGTGCTCTTTCTTTTATTCGCGCTTCGGCTTGCGCCCATTCTGTCTGTTCAGGTAATTTTGAGATTTTATTCGTCATGGGTTAACTTCTCTTCAATAATTTTGATTTCGCGACTCAGCTCCGCAGAAAGCTCTGCTTCCGTGGGGAGATGAAGCTGATATTTTTTGGCAAAAATCTGTTGATTATTTTCAGGGAGTGTATATTTTACGACAGCATCATTTTTATTTGCACATAACAGTAAGCCAATGGTTGGGCCATCATCATGCCGTTTTAAGGCTCGATCATAATAGTTCACATACATCAATAATTGCCCCATATCGCCATGCGTTGCGGCTCCGGTCTTGAGTTCAATTATTACGTAACACTTTAATAAAACATGATAAAAAACAAGATCAGGGTAAAAATGATCTCCTTCAATGGTCAATCTTTTTTGGCGGCCAATAAAGGCAAAGCCGCTGCCCAACTCCAAAAGAAAGTCTTGCAGGTGCGAAATAATCGCGGTTTCCAAATCAGTTTCTGTATAACTCTGATGGGATTTATAGCCTAAAAAATCCAAGATAAGCGGTTCTTTCAAGGCATCTTCAGGCCTACGAATAACATGACCTTCATTGGCCAATGCCAAAACACTGGCCTCATCTTTACTTGCACTCAGGCGTTCAAAAAGAAAAGCGCCCATTTGACGATCCAACTGTGGAGTAGACCAGTAATGCTTTGCGGCTTCAATCTCATAAAAGCGCCGTACATCAGGCCTGGCCTCACGCATCAAGATTTTATAGTGTGTCCAGGATAAATTTGGATCAAAGCTAAGTTGATTGTGAGATTCGCTCCGAGCCTCGGAGCAAATTCGATCTTTATAGGTGAGATAGAATTGTCTGAATCCTCGCAGCGTCCCAGAAGAAAAGCCTCGTCCAAATTCAGTGGTCAATTTTTCTGACAAAACATCCAACAAACGTTTCCCATATTCGGCCCTATCAGAGCCCGCCTGCTCTTCCTCAACAATTTTGCGGCCAATATGCCAATAGGCAAGCACCTGCTCATGATTGACTGACTTTAAAACATTGGTTCGGGCTTGCCGGACTAAATCAGAGACAGCTTGATAAATAGGGTCAAAATTTTGTTGAATTGCATTTTGGACTGAGTGAGTGGTTTCTTTCATTTATTACTTCCGATAATGGGACCTATCACTAGTAGTAACGCTTTTTAAATCAAAAAACTAGTAAAACTTGCATAACCACCGCTAGCATAATTGATAACGATATGATTATTCAATATAAAGATTGGTTAAAAATAAAAAAGGACAGCACGAAACCGCACTGTCCTTTTACCATCCCGCATAAAAATCATGATGCAGAAACATTCGAATTGATATTTGGTCTGGCCAACGCAATCAATTGACTGGCAAGATCGATTAACTGCATCTTCTTGCTGACATCAAGATTGCTGGCATGTTGAGTGATATGGCTCAACTCAACTTCCATTCCAAATATACTCGATTCAAGCTTTTCTAATACTCCCATTATGGTCTCCTTTAAGTTAATGACTATGCAGCCTTCAATTCAAAATTATTTCGGATGAAATCTGCATAATATTTTTTCCTTACCAGAAAAAAGTGATCTCCTGTGGGGCTGTCGTGATGCGCCACTGCAACATCCAGGTATATTCCCAAAATTGGATTCTTTTTGAGATAGACCCTGATAGTACACTCGCTGAGATAAGCCTTTTGATAGGCCTCAAAAGCGTTGCTATGAAAGTCTGATGCACAGGCAGCTCTCCTCCAGCCGAAGCTGGGGCAAATCAAACCGGCACCATTCTTAAAATACTTATCACACAGGGTTTGCACTTCTGCTTCCATGTCAGACCAATACATTCCATCGTATTCGCCGACCCGCCAGTCAAAATCTTCATGTTTGGCGGCCTCTTCTTCGTTGGAAGAAGCACCATCCTCGATGAAATAATCAACTGCGGCTCGATACGCTTCGTAGGAATCGTATGATGCGACGGGGTCTTTGGTGTTAAACAGTTTGGGCTTCATTTTGGTCTCCTTACGCAGCCTGATCTAAAAGTTCAAGCTGTTTTCCTGATTTTTGAGTGGTTAAGTCATGCAGATACTGCACTGCCTTTTCTGCCAGAGCAGCCGCTTTAAAAAATGCCATGTGTTTGTCATTTAATAATTTCGACCAATCCGCCAGATAGGAGGCGTGGTTTTCAATATCTGAATTCACATTTAAGTCGGTGGACAAAAATGTGGATCCCAGTTCGGCCACCAACTCTTCAAATGCGTACGCTTTATCACCAAAACGGTTGCCCATTTGAAGGCGATCCAGCCGCTTACGATGCCCTGTCCAATGAACAAGTTCATGGAGCAAGGTGGCGTAATAGGCATCTACAGAGTGGAAATGTTTTTGATACGGTAAATGGATCAAATCAAAACCAGGACTGTAGAAGGCCGCTTTTTTGTCTGAGTGTTGAATCTCTGCTTTGGTTTGCAAAACAAAATCATCAACTGAGATGTTGCTGACGGGATTCCCTTCTGCAAGATTCTTTGTTTCCGGTAGAACTAACCCTTCGGTTTGATCTACATTGAAAACATTGAAATACTTCCAGCGAGGGACTAACTCAACTTCTTTATCAGGATTGACCTGTTTGGTCTCATCGTCTTTTTTCTCCACATAGGTGAAGAAGAAAATCCGTGTTGACACCTCACCTTTTCTCACTTTGCCTTTCAATGCAGCAATCTGCTTGTAGGTCAGCCAAGCATTTGAGGAAAATCCCCTAGCGTACGCCTCCATTAATAACAAAATGGAATTGACGCCTTGATACTTGGTTTTGGTGAGAAAGTTTTCAGCCCGTCTCAATGTGGGACGGCCAAACGGTGCAACCCAGGGTTTAACACCTTTGTTGAATGCTTGTTGTATCTTTTCTATTAAATCCTTGTGCGCTTCTTTTTTCATGTGTTTCTCCAAATTGTCAGAGAAACACCCCCATGCCAGGGAAGTGTTTCCCTGACGTGGGGTTGATATTTAAAAAGAGTCTCACGCTTCTGCTGTCGCAGGGCCTGCGTTTTTCTTGTCTAACAAGAGAATCTTATTAGCCACGATTCGCACTCCCTGGCGGACTTCTCCGTTTTCTTTATTGGTCCACTCGGTTGTATCGAGTTCGCCAGTAATTAAAACATGAGCACCCTTGGTAATCAGACTTCCTGCTATCTGAGCAAGATGTCCATAACAGGCAACGTTATACCAGTGCGTTTTCTCAACCGGTTCAGCACCTTCACCTTTGGGGGTGTAGCGCTTGGTGATCGCGATATCAAAAGCCGCAAAAGGTTTTTTGCCTTCAGCAGAAGTGATAGGATCTTTACCGACATAGCCGATCATTTTAATTTCATTTAAGTACATAGTAGTTCTCCATTTAGTTTTTGGTTAGTTATAAATTGACCAACAACCGAAGGGATTTACCCCGCAAAAGCGGAGAGATTCCCCGCAATTGCGGCCAACAGGTTTCCTGATTAGATTTCAGAGTAGAGTCGTAAAGTAAACCCAATCTGATCGCGATAAAGATAGAATTTAAAATCTCTTTCTTTAATCGGCGAATCCGACTGAATGATGACTCTTTCCAAATCCTCGTCCACAACGGTTAAAATAACGTAGCCCTTAGCGTTAAAACTTAATCTAACGACAAAGACTGCTTCACCCGTTTTGGCCAAGTCAGGGAGGAAGGACGCGATTTCTCGCGTTATCCAATAAGCGTTTAACTTTTCAAAGAAGGATCGAGTGGCTTCTGTCAGCATAAGCTGGCGAAAACTCCCGACTAACTTTGGATTCGTAAAACGGCTTAATTGTTCGATAAAGCATTGTTTAAATCCTTTATCAAAATTTGTTTGTTGGAATGTGTTCACTTGTTTTCTCCTTAAAAACTGAGGAAACAGCCCCATCTGGAGCCTTTCCCCAGATGGGTTGATAAATGAATAATAAATTGCCTTATCTGTTACCGATAAACCGCGGTAAACAGGAAAAACAATCTTGACAGGATGTCCTTGAGCGAGAACACTTCCCAGGCGCTAACCCTTGTATAGATAGGGCTAGATGATTTCGATGATGATCTCGATGATGATCTCGACCTGGATCGCTGCTGCGCTGATTTAACGTGCTTTGATCCATGAAATCCTCTAATCTCGGCCATGGTAAATGTCCGATCCTGATTTTTCTCAAGCTTCGGCAATGAACGTGGAACATAAAACCACATTGTCTTTTCTTTTGAAAATTCGCACCCAAGCTTTCTCAATTGCTGCGAATACCGCCTTGTGTCACCTGAAATCCAAATCCAGTTGCCACAAATTTCAGCATTCACATTCAGGCTGGACATACTGCCCAGTACCTGATCGAGTTCAGCATTGACGACCTGCCAATTCACGTTTGTTTGTGCCATTTTATTTCTCCTTGTTTTGTTAAAAATGCGGAGAAATATCCCCTGGCCGGAGAGTATTTCCCCGGTTGGGTAAATGGCACATTGCTATGCCAGTGAATAGAAAAAATCTTTTATTCGAATGTTTCAGTTGTTAAACATCATGCGTCTTTATGGCAAGACTCAGCTTTGTAAAAAAGCAATCCTGGCTTATAGCCACGACGATGATTTTCAGTAAGAAATTTCTTATGAAAAAAGACTTGCACTATAGCAAATCCGATGAGTTGAATTATGAGAAAAACAATCCAACAACTGATGCTTATAGCTTCAGCGATGATTCCAGGAATGATTTATCTTGGACGTATGTTGCACTATAGCAACACAGATGAGAAACCTTTCGGTTCCAATACCAGCACTATAGCTGATACGATGTACAGATCCCCTTTTCTAAACGATCTCCACAAGGATTCAAGGGTAATGGTGGTTTTGCAAGACTCTTTGCAGAGTTTCAGAGCGTCTCAGCTCATCTTCAGTTGCCTTATTGTTTTCATTATACACTGTTTAAATAATTTGTCAACACCTTTTTAAAGTTTATTTATCGACCAATATAAATCGATGAGACCTCTCGCCTGGAGTGGCCCAATTCTTGGGCGATTGACTCTTTAGCCGCATTATCAATCTCCCGCTCATCTAGCGTTAATTCTTTACGCTTTTTACCCCCATTGAATGGCGCATGCCAGCCCTTACCATCTGTCAGTGCATCGGTGAGTTCAAAGTACCTCCTTTGCGCATAGGCGTGCCGCAATCCATGCAGATTTGTATATCCCGACTGCTTTACCGCTTCCTTATATACCTCTTTTTGATATGCATAATCCTTGCCATCAGGGATCAGAGACTTCTCTGCCCCAAGCGCTTTCTTTAACTCATCCAGCAAGGCGCGCTGCTCCAAAGTTGTGATCGGGATCTCTCGCCCAATCCCGCCTTTAGTCCATGAGGGCTTCAGTTGTATCTTATCGCCTAAATCCGCATAGCTCGCCACAAATTTAATCGCCTCCTCTCGTCTTAAACCAAAATTCTGCTGCAGTTGCACCGAGTACCGAATTAATGGATTTTCAAATTTTGAAAGATCGATGTCGTGAATTGCTTTACTGTACAGGCTGATATAGGAGCGCTTTCCAATTCCAAGACTCAGATTTTCTGTGGGTAACAAGCTAGGTTTTTTAATTAACTCTGCCAAATAACGTAACTGAGAAAGTCGGTTTTTAATCGTTGCGGTGTCCAAGTCCCTGCCCTGCCATTCTTTAATCAAAAAATCAACGTGCTTACGTTTAATATGCTGAATATTTGAAAGCTGATACCCTGATGCATGCAATTCTTTCACCATATGCCGAATACCCTCTACATAATCATGGTTGGTCTGACGCGCAAAAAAACGACTTCTATTCTTAAAGACAATACTGACGCTGTATAAACAGTTGTTCAAAAATTTTCTAGACATGATAACACCCTCCCAATTTGATCTGTTCTGCTATAGCCGACTTCAGCCCTAACAATCTCAAGAGCTTCAAGCTCTGTGCGGTCTTTGAATAATTCTTGATAACGTTTTTTGATATAACAATGGCGAAAATACTCTTTGTGTGAAATCTTGGATCGTTTGAGGGCATTCTGGTATAGGGCAATAAAGCACTGGCGGTCATTTCTGGAGATGGGCAATATTCCTTTAAACGTCGTTTTAAACTTTGCAATGCATTCCTGCTGATCTGCTGAATGGATGGGGATGGTTCGGTCTTTGTTGTTAAAACTAATTGAACGCGGCACTTTGACATATCCCTTATAAAGCATATTGATGTCTAATTTCATCGCCTCTTCTACCTTTAGGCCAAATAGATACTGCAATGTGCATACTTCTTGAATGATAAATACCGGATAGAGCTGAATCGTGCTGGGATCTACAATATGCAATTTTGGAAGGTTGGCCGCTCGCGTTGTTTTTACAATTACTCCAAGTTCTTTATTCGTGGGGATCTCAATCGGTTTTTCATATGCAGATAATACTCGTCGCAACATCGCCAATTTATTCTTGATCGTTTTCGGGCTCAACTTAAACATTTGCCAATATTTGACCAATTCGAGCAAACGCTCTGGATTTAAATCCTGCGCTCTCAAAGGTAAAACTCCGAGAAAAGCCAAATCATTTGCCAGATCTTTTAAAGTCACTTTGCAATATTGTCGATATGTCCACGATCCACTCGGCAGCTTTGCGAGATGACGCAGCAACTCCCCAGTAAACTGTTTTTTTCTATAATGTAGGTTTGTACTCATATTCGGTTATTTCGGTCTTTCTGTAATCGATGCTGTGTATCATTTTTACGTTTAGTGCATTGTCAAGCGTCCCTAGAGATACCTCTCCAGGATACAGCGCTTACGCGCCCAAGGCTCTAACAAGTGGCATCATTCATTACTTTTCTAGACTGATCACTCCTTTTGGTTGGTTAATATTAAATAGGCTACTCGTACTTCTTGATCAATTCACGCGTTACCTTTTCAACTGCTTCTGGGGTCACAAGTGCATTGATGATTTTTCTTAATATTGGCGTTATTTCAGTCGCATCTCTAATTTTTCGCTGAGCTTCAGCGAGTAGTGCATATGACTCGTCATCCAATAAAAATTTTCTGGGTTCTTGCAAACCATTTACTTCATTTTCAATTACGTCTGTTTCCATGATGGTCTCCGTTTTATTGATACAATACGATCTTCAATAGGTATTGAACACCGCGATTTTACTCACATTCATTTTCAATGTACTTTTTTCGTGCTTCATTTATTTGATTTTAATTTTCTGGATAACCAGAAACGTTGAGGGCTTATAGCCCGCAAGATGAGTTCCATTACGAGTGCAAAAGAACATCTGGTGCACTATAGCAACCAGCGATGATTCCAGGAATGATTTATCTTGGACGTATGTTGCACTATAGCAACACAGATGAGAGACCTTTCGGCCCCAATACCAGCACTATAGCTGATACGATGTACAGATCCCCTTTTCTAAACGATCTCCACAAGGATTCAAGGGTAATGGTGGTTTTGTAAGACTCTTTTTATTTCTTAAGAGTTTCAGAGCGTCTCAGCTCTTCATCAGTTACGTTATTCTTATGATCATATTGTACATCTATTATTTTTTAAATGCAATAAGTATTTTAAATTTATTTTAAGCATGAAATAAAGCATACTATTTTAAAAGAAAAATACCTATATCCTGTCCGACCAGGACAGCTTTAGACTGTTTTACATTCTAAAAAAGTCCGCAAGCCCCTCAGCAAAAAAAACTTCGCTGAAAAAGACTCTGATTTTCAGACAAAGCGTCTGCATTGCCCGAAAATCCTCGATTTTAAATTTTTATTCGCCTGCTTTGCAGGCTCAATTTCTGAGTTTGTACAAAGCCAGAAACTGGCTTTGGCTCTTTATTTTGAAAACGTTGAAAGAACAACGTCACGGGGGGAAATCCCCCCGTGACGTGTTCTAAAAATACAAAATTTAAGGGAGCGTTTTTGTAGAAAACAAGATTCGTGCACTGGGTGTGGAAACGCAATGCTCCCTCTTCAGCCAGGCAAAATATTCTTTGGCACGAATTCGTACCGGCTGCGCGTGAATATTCTTGATAGTCAGCTCTTTGAGCAATGCTCTGCTAAAGCATTCAAACAAACTTAAAAAGCGCAGGTCTCTAGCTAATTCCGGCTCGCAGGCACGGTAAGCTTCTAAGCTTGCATAAGCGGGGACTCCAATCTTTTCGGGCTTCGCATCAAATAATGTTAATATTGCAGAGGATACATAGCCAACCCATTCATCCACCAAATCCTCCATGGCCGCCTCAAAAAAACTCAGCTGATCCATCACATAACGTGGTGCCCCTTCCTTCATCCAATGGCGATATACATGCGGCTCAACAAAAAACATATCTTTGCAGGCCTCTTCATTTAACTGTAATTCATCTGTCAACTGGGCAAAAGAGCGCTGAGCAGTCAGCTTCTTCCAGTATTTAAAGGCCTGTTGATCCTTCCAATTCTCTGCAAGCTGCAACCTATCCCATTCTTGCTCTGTCAGTTCAGGGGTATTAATGATCATAAAATCTTGAGCCCCTGTACGGAGAATTTCATTTAGCGCGTCTGTATTGTCCCACATCCTTGCACAGGCTTCGCTCCAGATTTCCATATCGGACGTATCCTCTGGATCATCAAGCTCCTTCTCTACCCTTGCATTAAATGCGTCACTGAGCCACTGCTCTACCAGTCCACCCAACTCATTAAGACGTTCTAAGCGATGCCACTGCTGGCCCCCATTCAACGGGGTTAAGGAGACGAATATCTCAGTGTAATTTTTCTTAAATGCGGCAAGGCTCATCTCGGCCTCCATTTGATTTAATCGCAGCCTAACACACTCTGATTCACTGAACAAATGCATCAGACAATGCATCAGACAATTGGCAATTCCATTGATCAGTGGGATAATAGCCAAAAACAACTTGGAAGCCATAATGAAAAATAATGACTCAGTTACACTGAATTCTTTTCAAGCACTTGGAGTGCTCAAAAAATCACTGGAAGTGAAAAAAGCAGCGCCATCCAAACCTAAAAGCCGTTTTAACCAAGTAAAAGAGGCTCTTCAACAATTGGAAAAGCAGCATCCGCTAGTGTTTAACGCTCAAAAACCATTGCCCTTAGCCATCGGCATTGAAAAACAAATCCGCAAAGAACACCCTCTATTTTCTGTCATTCTTCTACGCTCCAGTTTAGCCGTATGGACTCGCCAAGAGGCCTATTTACTCGCCGTGATTGCGCATAATCACCGCCACAATCTTGATGGCTCAGTTGCTACAATCATCCAAGAATCTGAAAAAGAATATAGCAAGGGTAAGCTTTCAAGCGCTACTTTACTTGCCAAACCCTAATCGAGCCATGGAGTCAGAAATATCGCCTTCTCCTTTGCGAATAGCATTCATTTTCCCTATGGTCGCAGCACTTCCTTTTGTCTTGGTCGAACCACTCATGGCTACCGTTTTATCAGCAAGATTAGTGTCTGCCAATCCCATACGCACTGCAGTATCATAGTAAAATGGAACGCTAAACTTTGTTTGAAAAACTTGTCGACATACCGCAGGATCATGTTTTAATGAAATCTCAAAAGCTCGCTGCCTTGGATCAGCCATTTCAACAGCAATAGGCAAAGCAGCCTTATGCGCTGCATCATGGTCATCTGCCGTCACAGTCACTAACAATTGAAAAGGTGAGCCTTCAGGCAAAGTAAAATTCATGACTTCGCTAGGAATGAGGCATTTCTCCTGAAAATGATGCAAAAATGAAAAAACCAAAATAGTTTTTTTATGAACGCCTGCCCCCTCGGTTAAATTGACTGCATCAGGGGAATTCATTAAACCCACTAATGAGTATTCACAAGGTGAGCAGCATGTTTTGGTAGAATGCATATGCAAAGACATATTATACACTTTAGTCATCTGAGCATAAGGATGTTTGCCTCGTATTTCAGCTCTCAAGCGGGCCACCAACATTTCTGATGCCTTAGGATGTGCAAGATAGGCAACCAGCATTTGCTCTGTATGCAGGATATATTGATCATGCGCCGTCGTATCACAATCATAAGCAGGCTCAGTCCCATGCTTATGTCCAGCGGCATTGGCTATGCCTCGCCCTTCATCGTAAAAGTATTTCATTACAGGATACAGATTATCTCTTCCACCATAAAGATCCCGCAAAAAATCATATGAAATCCCTTTTCCTGCTCCAGGAATTTTTAAGTCAAATACAATAAAATCACGGACAGAAGAGCCATCTGGCAAGCTAATCAGCACTTCCGCACTCATCTTTGCTAAAACAACGTTTGAGGCACCGCCAGCAATGCCCAGTGCATAGGATGAAATCCGAAGATCATCATGAGTTTTGTCTAAATCTAATTCTTTCTTTACTACTCCAGCCCCTGTTTTATGAGAAAGTCGCATTAAAGTATATTGCCTTATCAGTGGCTGATGTCCGGGACGAGCCACTGTATCTTCATAACACGGGGCAAGAATGCGAGGACAGCCTGCACGTACGTTATCTATCATGGTCAATATTTTTTTAACACCCAAGGCCATTCTTATCTCCCGCCTGATACATCAATAAAACTGCCAGTCGTATACGATGCTTTATCTGAAAGCAACCATATGATCGCCTCAGCCACTTCTTTAGGCTGCCCACCACGCTGCATCGGCAAACTAGGTGCGAGACGTTCAACACGGCCTGGCTCTCCGCCATCTGCATGCATGTCAGTATAGATAAAACCAGGACGCACTGCATTTACACGAATTCCTTCATTTGCGACTTCTCGCGATAAACCTATTGTGAACGTATCTACCGCACCTTTTGAAGCAGCATAATCGACATATTCATTCGCAGAACCAAGACAAGCTGCTCTGGACGAAACATTAACAATTACCCCACCTTTGCCACCTTTAACTGTAGACATACGGTATGCGTTCAAACAACCGCATCTAACGGCCTAAAATAAAACATGAGACACTCCTGGCTGAATTAACCAAGCAGGAGCAAACATGTTAAAAAGAGAAGCAGATCTGAGCGAATGGCAGAGGTTGTCAGACGATTGGGAGCAATCAGGCT